>NC_014209.1:142500-450000 GCF_000092965.1 Thermoanaerobacter mathranii subsp. mathranii str. A3 | reverse complement strand
AGAACTGGGCTTTAGAAGTATTGGATTCATGTGATAAGAAGGCTTAACTCCTGCCGCTTCCGCCTGCATAGCTTGTGCTCTTCCTATTTCTAGTCCTTCATCGGTTATATAGGAATTCAAAGCCATGTTTTGAGACTTAAAAGGGGCTACTCTGTAACCATCTTGCTTGAAAATCCTGCAAAAAGCGGCAACCAATAAGCTTTTGCCAACAGATGATGCAGTCCCTTGTATCATCAATTTAAGTGCCATATTAATCCTCCTGAAAAGCATTTGAGTTTCGGTATTGAACACATTTGTCAACAAACCTCTTGACAGCCTCTTTATATGTGTATAAATTTATATGAACATACGTCGCCAGGCAATTTTTATGCACAAATCCACATTCCCAAGCATTTTCTTTTCCCGGTTTATGCACAACGTATGAGGCTTTCTGTGAAAAACCTTTTATTATTGAGTGGTGAAACTCATGCCCTTTTATTTTATCCCCTTTTCTAAAAAGGACGTTATCTTCAATAACTTCTGCCTCAACATAGCCAAATCTCTGAAGCCTTTTAGTCATGACAGTTTCAAAATCGTAAATTCCTGCCATTTCAAAAGTATCTCCTTGTAAATCTGTTATGCTTTTTGTAAGATACATAAATCCACCACACTCTGCATATGCAGGCATACCAGAATCTATCGCATCTTTAACCGATTTTAACATTTTTTTGTTTTTACTTAGTTTTTCTGCGAAAACCTCTGGAAATCCTCCCCCTATGTACAAACCCGATATTCCATCTGGTAACTTATAAGCTTTAAGAGGGCTAAAGGGTACAAGCTCTGCTCCCATTTCTTCAAAAAGTTCCAAACTCTCTTTGTAATAAAAGTTAAAAGCCTCATCAAACGCATATCCTATTTTTACCCTTTTTAAATCATGGCCCTCACCAATCGTGTTTCTAAATGTATTTGAACAGTCAATTACACTTACATTAAGAATTTTTTCTATATCAATGTATTTTTCAATATAATCATATAAGGTATCAAACTTGTGTTTAATTTCTGGCATCTCATATATCGGTACAAGGCCTAAGTGTCTTTCTGGCAAATCTAATTTTGGATCCTTTGGAAGATAGCCAAAAACCTCAATACCTAAATCTCTTGTTATGCATTCTTTCAAAAGAGCATAGTGTTTTTCACTTCCAACTTTATTTAATATCACCCCTTTAATTTTTACTTCCCTGTCATAGTGCATATAACCCATTATTAAAGCTGATACACTTGTCGCCATAGAAGAAGCATCTACAACTAAAATCACAGGAATATCTAAAATTTTCGCAATATGGGCACTGCTTCCCTTTTTTGTAGTATCAATCCCATCGTACATTCCCATAACACCTTCAATTATAGAAATGTCAGCATTGCAGGCATTTTTGTAAAAAAGCGATTTAAGGTTTTGTTCCCCCAACATGTATAAGTCAAGATTGCAGGAAAAATTCCCTGTGACATATCGGTGATAAGCAGCATCTATATAATCTGGACCTACTTTAAAAGGCTGAACTTTATACCTTTTTGACAGCACTCCCATAAGCCCAAGGCTTACAGTAGTTTTACCTGCCCCTGAATGGGTGCCTGCAATCATTACAGCTTTACACAACTTTGAGTTGCTCCTTTCCATTTAGCGATGGAATAACGTAAGGAGTATGGATGATGGGATTTTCAAACACTTCCACATCTATTGAAAAGGCTGATTTTATGTTGTTCAATGTTAAAACATTTCTGGGAGACCCAGATGCTATTATTTTGCCCTCTTTCATTATGAAAATCTCATCACAAAACTGTGAAGCGAGGTTAATATCGTGAAGCACGACAATTACAAGTATCCCTTTTAAGGATAAATCTTTTACAAGAGACAGTATTTCAACTTGGTATTTTATATCAAGGTGAGAAACTGGCTCATCCATTAGTAAAATTCGAGCTTTTTGTGCTAATGCCCTTGCTATATATACCCTCTGCCTTTCACCACCGCTTAACTCTTTTATGCTTTTGTCTTTAAACTGCCATGTATTTGTAATTTCCATGCACTCTCTTACAATATCTCTGTCTTCTTTTCTCTCCGACTGAAACCTCTTAAGATAAGGAATTCTTCCCATCATTACCACGTCATAACAGCTAAATTCAAAGTCGTAAACTATATCTTGAGGCACATAACCTATATATTTTGCCTTTTCTTTTATAGTAAAGTCTTTGATATTTTTCCCTAACACAAAGACATTTCCATAAGTTGGCGTCAAATATCCTGATATATTCTTTAAAAGTGTAGTCTTGCCACTTCCATTTGCACCAATTATCCCTATCACTATGCTTTTATTTATTGTGAAATCTATCCCTCTTAAAACTTTCCTTTCCCCATAAGAAAAATGTAATTTATCTACCTTTAAAATAGCCATATCATCACATTCCTTCACTTTTTTGTTTGCTTTTTATTAACAGATATAAAAAGAATGGTCCTCCAAATGCCGCTGTAATTATTCCAATTGGAATTTCCATTGGCTTTAAAATAATTCGTGCTAATAGGTCTGCAAAAGTCAAAAATATTGCTCCTGATATTGCACTAAAAGGTACCAAAACTCTATTGTCAGGTCCTACAATAAGCCTTGATATATGAGGCACAATAAGTCCCACAAAACCTATAATTCCACCGACTGATACAGCTGTTGCAGTAACCAATGACCCTGTCACAAGAATTATTTTTTTGACCAATTCTGTATTGACACCTAAATGTTCGGCAACTTCTTCTCCTGTCAATATCGCATTTACATCCCTTGAAAATACATACATCACAAAAGAGCCAATTACTATTATAGGAGTAGAAAAGACCACACTATTCCAAGTTATGAGGCTAAATCCTCCCATAGTCCAAAAAACAATTCGAGAAAACTCATCATGGTTTAAAAGCATCATGAGAGAAATAATTGCAGACATAAAAGCGCTTATGGCTATTCCCGCAAGCAACATTGTGGTCATGGATACTCTTGTGCTAGTTCTAGAGATAGTGTACACAAAAAACACAGTCATTAAAGAAGTAACAAATGCCATAAAACTCAGTCCAAATATTCCAAACCCCAATATTATCGCAATAGTAGCACCAAAAGCCGCTCCTGATGATATACCCAAAACATAAGGGTCTGCCATTGGATTTCTCAAAAGCCCTTGAAAAAACGCCCCTACAACTGAAAGTCCCATTCCTACAACTGCTGATTCAATTACCCTTGTAAGCCTTAAATTAAGTATTATCGTCCTGGAAGTTTCACTGCCACCGCCAAAAAAAATATTTAAAATTTCCCGCAGGGGTATTTTTACCGCCCCTGCAGAAATTGATAAAATCATGGTAAAGACAAGCAGTGAAAAGGCTGTACCAAAATATATACCTCTTTTGAATTTCACTTTACTTAAATGCCTCCGGATGTAAGAATTTTGCAATTTCTTCAAGTCCTAAAACAATTCTATTAGAAGCTCTTGATATTATGTCATCATTGCTTATCACAAATATCTTGTCATTTTTAACAGCGTTTGTGTCTTTGTATCCTGCCATGTTTTTAATGTCTTTTACATTCCCTGCATGAGGAGATGTTATTATAACATCTGGATTTTTCTTAACTAACTCTTCTACGCTGTACTGCGCCCAACCATTTACATCCTCTGCAACGTTTTTGCCACCTGCAAGGTTTATAAGCTCATCAATAAATGTGCCTTTACCTGCTGTCCAGTTTCCGTCAAGAGAGACCAGATAAAATACGCTGACTTTTGGAAGCTCTTTGACTTTGTCATTTATTTCTTTTATTTTATCTTGCATTTGTTTGATTATCTCTTCACCTTTTTTCTCTGTCCCTGTTATTTGGCCTATTATTCTTATAGACTGATATATCTGGTCAATATTTTTTGCCTCCAACATTACAACAGGGATACCCATCTTTTCTAAAGATTCCATTTGCTCTTTGCCTGAAAGAGTGGAAGCAAATATTATATCAGGCTTTTGAGCAGTAATCGCTTCTACATTTGGTCCTTTAAAACCACCCACTTTGGGTACATCCTTGACCTCAGGTGGATAATTGTCAAAGTCTGTGACACCCACAACCTTATTTCCTGCTCCTAAAGCATATATAAGTTCTGTGATAGAAGGCGCAAGAGAAACTATCCTTTGGGGCTCTTTCTCTATAGTTACCTCTTTTCCCAAAAAATCAGTAACCTTTAAAGGAAACTGAGTTTTTACGGTTTCAGTCGCTGTTTGAGAAGTGTTTTCTGGTTTAGTGACAGTGTTTGTTGAACAAGCTGCAAGGTAAAAAGCTAAAACAAATACCAACAATAAAGCAAGTAATCCTTTAAAGTTTCTCATACGTCCCCTCCTAATTTAAATTTTTCAAGTATCAAAAAAGGCCTACCCTGCGGAGGTAGACCTTTTTTGCCAAAATTAAGCATAAAAATTCCATTCCACCTTCCCTCCGAAGGCGAACTTTCGAAATCTTATGGCAGGTCTCCTGGCTCGCGATTCATCTTCCACCCTGCCTTCCCACCCGGCACATCTCTTGAGTGCCAAGCAGTGGCGTTATTAGGGCTTCATCCTCGCTCACAGTAGCGGGGGCTGCGCGGGATTTTCACCCGTCTTCCCTTTTAACCTTTCGGACCATAAGATTTTTTGTATTCACTTGTACACCTATATTTTACATCTACTTATCATTTAAGTCAATTCCCTTGTTCATGACTATCTATTTACCTTGAAAAATATGTATCAAGTTTCTTATAATAGAGTCAAGGATATCTCCTCTAAGAGAACCAATGAGCGATTCAATGCGTTCAACATCTACAGCACGTATTTGGTAACAACCGGCCTTTTGCCTTCCTGTTCATGCCCCTTTGGAATATGAGTAGGAAAAGAAAGAAGGAGGACGTCTCCCGGTTTTATATCATTTTTCATCATCAGGTCTTCCTCCTTCAATAATTAGCTATTTATCATCTGTTTTTTAATCTTTTAATGGGATATTTTCAAAAATTATGTATTTCTCTACACCAGCTTTACGCGCATTGTATTTTGACAATTTAATAGCATTTTTATTAATATCATAGCCTTTTATGTTTAAGCTCACATCTTTTTTAATGGCATTGTGAGCTTCTTCTCTTGCTTGTTTCCATAATTTACTTGATATTCTCCCCCATTTTTCGGAAACAAATTGCCTTTTTAAACCTGGTGCAAGATTTATTCCAATCATAGCTGCTCGATTGGAATCGTTCCAGAGCCACAAAAGGATTAGAACGGCATAAAGCCATCTCATCACCTACAAAAGTGACCTTCCCATTCTCTACAGTGACATCTGTATACCCTAGCTCTTTTAGCTCTCTTGCAGTTATTGCTTCAACACCAAAAAGAGTAGATGCTATAAATTCTATTTTTGACATATTTTATCTCCCTTTACCTCTAAGTTTAACTAATTTAACCTTATTATATCACTTACATTTATAAGTATATATCATTTTTTTCCTTTTATCTTGTTTTTATTATGATATGATATAATTAAATAATAATAAGTTAATGATAGAGGATGGAGGGTATCTTATGCCATTGCCAGAAAAAAATAAAAAATATACTTATGCCGACTATTTAACCTGGTCTGAAGAAGAAAGATGGGAAATTATTAATGGTGTTCCCTATCTACAAGCAGCTCCAACATGGCAACACCAAGCAGTGTTGTTAGAACTAGCAAGACAATTTGCAAACTATCTGCAGGATAAATCTTGCAGAGTATTTACTGCTCCTTTCGATTTGCGAATACCAGAAGCAAATGAAAAAGATGAAGAAACTACCAATGTAGTACAGCCTGATATAATCATTATATGTGATAATTCAGGGCTTAAAAAGACAGGTTATTATGGAGTTCCAGAATTAATTATAGAAGTAGTTTCTCCTTCAACTGGTCAAAAAGATAAAATAGAAAAGTTTAATTTATACGAAAAAGCAGGGGTAAAAGAATATTGGATTGTAGAACCTGATGAAAAGGTGGTTATGGTATTCACACTTGAGGAAGGACGTTATGGAAGGCCTCAAATGTACTCTGAAGAGGATAAAGTAAAAGTTAGTATATTTGATAACCTTGTAATTGAGCTAAAACCTGTATTTGAGAGAATATAAAAAACAAACTGAGGGTGTTTCTAAAGTCCCCTCAGTTTGATAAAAATCTAGTTTAGCGGCTGGCTCCTCCGCCTCCGGCAGAACCTCCGCCAAAGCCTCCCCCGCCGCCAAAACCTCCGCCGCCGAAGCTACCACCTCTAAAGTCTCCAAATCCTCCTGAGCCAAAGCTTCCTGGACCCCACCAGTTTCTTCTTATATTTCTTCCTCCTCTTCCAAAGATAATAAATATTAAAATGAGTATAATCACTGCAGCAATATCTTCCCACGATATACTGCTATCATTGCTACTTGTATTGACACTGTATTCGGAAACATCCAGCCCCTGAAGGTCTATATTGTACTCTTTTGCAACCCTTGAGGCTACGGCCATATAACCAGCATATATGCCTTTAGAGTATTCACCTTTTGCCCAAGAAGTTAAAACAAAATCGTCTAAAATCCTTCCTGCAACAGAATCAGGTATTGCCCCTTCCAATCCATAACCTACCTCAATTCTCACTTTGCCAGCTTGGCCTTTTAAAAGTCTGTCTTTTACCACTAAAAAAAGAACACCGTTGTTTTTCTCTTTGTCTCCTATGCCCCAATTTCTAAAAAGGGCAAGAGAATATTCCTCTATTGGGTAATCTCCAATAGTGTCAACCGTTACTACTATTATTTGCGCCTTTGTGGCATCATCTAAAGCTTTCCCTACCCTTTCGATCTCTTCTATATCATTTTGGGACATAAGCCCCGCATAATCGTATACATATCTAAACTGAATAGGTTTAGGTGGAACATCAGGTGCAGAAAAAGCTATGGAATTAAAAAATAATAATAAAAAGGCAATTGCAATCAAAAAAATTCTCCCTTTCATTTTGCCTCTCCCTATCTCAATATTTTGTTTAATTAAGTTTTTAAAATACTATTTTAATGTATTTTCCTTCTTTCTATTTGTCGAATTTATTGTACTTATTCTCTTAATGTCGAAATAAAGTTTTTAACGTTGATATAATATATCTTGTATAATTTGGTTTTGCTTTTTATAATTTTATTTAATTTTACTCATGTCTAGTATATTAGCATAGATAATAATAAGTATCAATACAAATTTTTAAAATATGTTGGCTTTTCTAAAATTAGGTTATATTATTAGCCGGAGAAGCGTTAAGCCTCAAATAGGAAGATGTTGATTTTAAAAATAAGCAAAAAGAAAGACATGGCTTTTAAGACAAATGTTAGACATAGTGTGCAGGAAAAAAAATATAGAAAGAGTTTTTGCAGAGGTAAGGAGGATATTGAGAATTGAAGAATCTGAAGCATATAAAATGACATTGAAGAAGGGTATAAAAGAAAGTCCTTTTTTGGAGCGTTTTTCTTTTTTACAAAATTTCCTGAAGCGTTTTCCATGCCAGTAAAGCACATTTTACGCGGGCAGGAAAGTCAGACACACCCTGCAGTACTTGTGCATCACCTAATTCATCTAAATTTACATCTTTTTTGTGTATCATGTCTATAAATTCTTGAACAAGCCTTAAGGCTTCTTTCTTATCTTTTCCCTTTATAAGGTCTATCATCATAGAGGTTGAAGCCTGGCTTATGGCACACCCATGACCTGTAAAAGATGCATCTTCTATAATGTCTCCATTCATTTTTAAATAAAGAGTAATATTATCGCCGCAAAGGGGATTGTAACCTCTTTCTTTGTGTGTTGCATCTTTCAGTTCTTTTTGATGGGGAGAATTTTCGTAATGTTCCATTATAACCTCAGAATAAAGCTGATTTAAATCACTCATTTAAACCACTTCCTAACTTTTTTAAGTCCTTCAACAAGTGCGTCAATATCGTCAAAGTCGTTGTAAAGATAAAAGCTTGCTCTTACAGTTGCCGGCACCTCAAGGTACCTCATTAAGGGCAGACAACAGTGGTGCCCACTCCTTACGGCAACTCCTTCTTCATCAAGAATTGTAGCAACGTCGTGAGGATGGACACCTTCTACATTGAAGGAAATTATTCCTCCTCTTTCCTTGGCATCTTTAGGACCATACAATTTTACAAAGTCTAATTCTTTCATTTTCTGAAGACCATACTCCAAAAGCTCGCTTTCGTGATGATATATATTGGAAAGCCCAATTTTTTCTATATAATCTATTGCAGAAACAAGCACACAAGCCCCTTTTACGTTGGGTGTACCTGCTTCAAATTTAAGAGGAGGAGGCGCAAAAGTTGCACGGTCTTCAAAGACTTCGTCTATCATCTCTCCACCTCTTAAAAAAAGAGGAACATCTGAAAGTAAATCTTCTTTTATATAAAGTACACCGATTCCCATAGGTCCTAACATCTTGTGAACCTGAAAAAGCGAAAAAGTCACAATCTATTTTTTGTACGTCAACAGGCATATGAGGTACACTTTGTGCTCCATCTATCAATACTTTTGCTCCGTATTTGTGGGCAATATGCGTAATCTCCTCTACAGGATTTATTATACCCAAAACATTTGACATGTGCTGCACAGCAACTAATTTTACTTTGTCTGACATTTTTTCTTTGAAATCTTTCATAGAAAACCTAAAATCTTCATCAAGGTAGACATATTTGAGTCTCGCCTTTTTAGCTTCCGCTACCATTTGCCATGGAAGCATATTGCTGTGGTGTTCGGCTATTGTGAGTATTATTTCGTCTCCTTCGTTTATATATTTCATCCCCCAAGTATATGCTATAAAGTTTATTGATTCTGTAGTATTTCTCGTAAATATTATGGATTCTACACTTTTAGCATTAATAAATTTTTTTACTCTTTCTCTTGCCTCTTCATAAGCCTGTGTGGAAAGAGCGCTTAAATAGTGTGGGCTTCTGTATACATTGGCGTTTAGCTCTTCATAATATTTATCCATAGCTTTTATAACGCTAATTGGCTTTTGAGTTGTGGCAGCATTGTCAAGGTAAATAAGCTTTTTCCCGTGAGGTTTAACATTTAATATGGGAAAGTCTTTTTTAATCTTTTCTATATCAACATATTTCACTTTAAAATCCTCCTCCATATATGACCCTTCTAAATTATTTATTGCGAAACCAGATTATTTTAAGATTATTTTAACACCTTTTGATTTATTTCACCTGTTAGGATATTTGATGTCCAAATTAATATCAATTTTCTTCCTAGCCTGCCTTAGAAAAAGTTCTCCTTCTCTGGTGAGCTCATAATATGTGTGATTGCGATGCTTAACACTTTTTCGTTGTCGGTGGTAATATTTTACTATTCTTCTTTCCACACGCTTGATTAGCCCTCTCTCTTCCAAACTTTGAAGTCGCTTTCTGCTTTCTTCCAAAGATAAACCTAAGCGCCTCGCCAGAAATTTTGCATATTCTGGACCAAGCTTTTTGAGGTAGGCAAGGATAGTTAAATCAAGAAATTCCTCTTGGTCATTGTTTACTGGCATACTTTTCTCTCCTTCATTATTGATTTACTACTAAGTAGTTTGATTTTTAAATACTATGACTTAGTAATAAATCATATTACTGAGCGTTTATATACCAAAAACTTTTTCAGCATTGTATCTAGCAATTCGAGCAATGAGTTCCGGGGAAGCTCCGTTCAATTCTAGATACCGTACAGTTTTGGGTACGCTCAGTGGATCATTAGGTTTTAGATTGCTGTAATCGCTATTTAGTACACCACGTTGGAAACGTTCCAGATGATTAAGCAATAGTTGAGAAGTAAACCCCTCCTGGTGAATTGTAAGGCCAGGCACAGCCCCAAAGTCTTCGATTAAGTCAATAATATCTAAATTAGCATGGTCTATTATCATTTTTCCGGGTTCCATTCCTACATTAGTAGCAATCTCAATTATTTTTTCGGTAATTTCCACTCTATTCTGTGGCGGAGTATGAATAATTACTGGAACCTTATATTCCTTAGCAATCTTCAATTGCTCACGGAAAACCTCCTCTTCCCGCTTGTTTTCCTCATGCAACCCGATCTCACCAAGACCAATGACACCACTCATTTTAAGATAGGATGGAAGAGCATTGATTACCCTGGACCAGTCGTCGGGTATTCCCATGGGATGAATGCCAATGGTAACATAAAGTTTAATACCATTTTTAGCAGCATTACTCATAGAAAGAGTTAACATCTGATGGAAATGATCAAAGAGTGTTTCTGCATGTTTTGCCCCAAAAAATAGGGAACAGCCAATAATTTTCTTTACTCCGGCCAATGCCATGCTCTCCCATCCTTCGAAGGGAAGTAATGAAACATGTACATGAGAATCTACAATTTCCTTCATCAATCTTATTCACCTGCCTTATTCTAGAAACCACTTCAAGTTATAAAAAACTTCTTTTTAATAAATCAGCTTTATCATCCATAACTGATACTCCTCTGCTTAATAAAACCGCTTCCGTTTTTAGATTCAGTCCCGAAAAAACAGCTACAAAAGTACTGAAGGTGTTAATAAAGGGCATACTACAATGGTAGTAGCCCATAGACTTTAGATTATTCAAAAGATGGATATTATTTATGTTTATATCTAACTGTGTACAAATAGTATGGCGTATATTCCTTACTGTTTCTCCTTTAACATTAACGTTGGGTTACGGGTTTTACATTAAAATTAGACCTGTATTCGGTTTCTGTCCATAATACTCTTTCAGCTACCATAGCTTCTGGGTTTAGTTTGACATCTTTTAATATCATTTCTTTAAACTTGTTATATCCCACTCTGTCAATAAGGTGTCCACCATGAATGTACTCAGGTTTGTTGTTCATAACATAAGCAGAAAATGTTTCCCAGTTTTTAAGTACACCTAAAACCACATCTTCTGTAACCCAGTTTAAAAAGATTTTTCCCATACGAGGTGTTTGCTTTCCTGTTCTGCCGCCGATCAATACCCTGTAGAATTTTTTAGGGTTCCTGGTCCAAGCCCCGGTTGGGCACACAAGAACACATTCGCCACAGCCGACGCAGCAGCAGGTGTCTTTGACGATTTTTCCTTTTTCTACAGATAAAACACGCGTTGCATGACGAGCACACGCTTCTACACACTTTTTACACCCTATACAGCGCTCATAATCGTATTCCGTTTTTGTGATGCCAATTATACCAATATCACTAACGTGAGCTTTAGCACAGTCGTTTGGACATCCTGCTATATTTAATTTTATATGATAATCACTGGGGAATATAATCTTTTCTATCTTTCTGGCAAGGTCAGTTGTGTCAATATTGGCTTTTATACAGTGGCGATTGCCTATGCAAGCCATTATATTACGAGCACCTATGGTCGGATACCCGTTGTCATCAACTACCATATCAACGCCGCATAAATTTACTTCAATTTCTTCGATATATGGTCTTATATATTTGTTAACCTCATCTATATATTCATATTTGATCCCTGGTATTGAAATTGTCTGTCTGACACCCAGGTGAAATTCTCCGTTTCCCCAGGTTTCCGCAATATGCTGAAAAAATGACAGATATTTAGCATCTATAACACCACCGGGAACGCGTATCTGGAGCATGAACTCCCCGCGCACTTTTGACTGACGGTAACAATTTCTTCTAACCTTTTTTATATCTATATCGTAACTCATGTAATTATCCCTCCGATTAATCCAACAAATTTTTTGCTTTAGCATAATTAAATACAGGCCCTTCCAGACAAACATATGTTTCATTTATCTTGCAATGGCCACACTTGCCAACGCCACAGGACATTCTCCTTTCAAAGGATACCCAGATTTTCTCTTCAGTTACTCCGTTCTTTAAACATTCTAAAGCGGCAAAGTGCATCATAACAGGAGGACCTACAATTACTACATTGTAATTTTCAAAGCTGTCAAATGGTATTTTCTTAATGTGTTCCGTAACAAAGCCAACCTCAAAGCCTTCTATCTTATCTTTATCAAGAGTATAAATTGTGTTAAACCTGCTTCTAAAATTATTTAAATCCTCTTTGAACAGTATACTCTCTTCGTCCTTAAATCCCGCAATGAAATACAGAGAGTGTATTTCATCTGGATGTTCATAAAAATACTTCAAAAGGCTTCTGACAGGAGAAACCCCAGTACCACCGGCGATGACAACTAGATCCTTACCCTTAAAATCATCTACAGGGAATGAATTACCATAAGGGCCTCGCATAAATATCTTATCACCGGGTTTTAAATTAAATATTTCATTGGTGACCTTTCCCACTTTCCGTATGGTGAGCTCTACCCAGCCATCTCCCATCGCACTTACCGATATGGGAGCTTCCCCTACCTTAGGTAAAGAAACCTGAAAGAATTGTCCATGTTTTACCTTTGCATTGGTTTCTATCCTGAAAGTATATTCATTTCCTGTTTCGCGTATAATATCGATTATTTTATGGGGAGTTGGACGCATTATATTTTCACTCATTTACTTTACCTCCTCAATTGATGCTGTTTACTTATTCTTTAGTTGTCTCCGCTTTTTTGAGTTTTTCCACTTCATCATACAGGCGATTAATTGTAGCAGGAAAAGATATTAGTTCAGGACATCTTTCATCACATCGCCCGCATCCTACACACATGTGTTCGTCTTTAAAACGAAGTTTATAGTCATAAATTTTATGCAGAGTTCTGAATCTCATCCGCTCTCCCGCAGTTTTTCTGAAACTTAATCCACCTGCCATTGTCGTGAAATCTTCGTGCATACAGCTGGCCTGAACCCTTCTCCTCTCACCGACTTTTCCGTTCTCAGTGTATGTTACATCTAACGTGGTAAAACAGCTGCAGGTTATGCATACAGCGGTACAGGCTCCACAACTTATACATCTTGAATTATAACTTTTCCACATATCGAGATCGTAAATTTTTTCTAATAATTCATGGCTATCAATTTCCGGGATGTTAACTTTTGTCGGGTTAGAGGTAACAAATTCAGGGGTAAATTCTACTTCTCTTTCATCGGCAAATAAATTGGTAAATTCATCGTCTTTTATTTCTACCAATATGTTATCATTGCTAAACCTAACTGCTAAACTGTAGTCGTCGGTTTTATTGGAACCCATTGAGACGCAGAAGCAACTATCCCAACCTCCTTCTTTGCATTCCATTAAAATAAACTTTACTTTTTCCCGTAAACGCTTGTAGTAAATATCTTCTGTTCCCCCGTTTTTGAGAAAGATAGTATCAAGTCGTCTAAAGCCATTTATATCACAGGGACGTGCAAATATCAGAATCTTTTTGTCATCTATCTTGCTTTCCATATATTCATATTCGGTAAAGTAGAATAGCGCCTGGGTAATCGGATATATTACTTCTTTTGGTGAAAAATCTGATTTTTCATCGTAGACTACATCCTCAATTGAGTTAATTTCTGCATATCGAATCAAATCAGTGTCTGAATAACGACCCCGTTTTTCAAAGCGCACAGGAGCATATATCTTATACTCTTTTTGCAATGCTTTTAAAATTTCATTCATCCTTTTAATGCTTACACAATAACTCATCTTCTTCCTCCTCTTTATATGGCATTTAATATTCTTTATAATATCTTCATTAAATAATTAACCTTCCACGCTTAATAAAGCATAACCAAGAATGAATATATATTTTCATGTTAAATAATTAACTTTCTTTGATATAAGTATAACACTCACAAAAATTTTAGTCTAATAATAAATAGTTATATCAACGATAATAATAATTTATATAAGGTCAACAGCATACAAGACTTTAGAAAGCTTAAGAACACCGAGTTTTTTATCTTTTCATTAGTAAAGTATTATGATATTATGAAAATGATAATTCTATGGTTATATGAGGTGATCGTTGTGACCCTCAGGGATATAGAGATTTTCGTAACCGTTTGCGAATTAAAGAGCATGTCTGCTGCCGCAAAAAAACTTTATATGTCACAGCCTGCCATCAGCCAGGCCATATCGCAGATGGAGGGAGAACTCCAGGTCAGACTTTTTGACAGGATAGGCAGGAAGCTTAGCCTCACGTATGCTGGAGAAATCCTGTATAGCTACGGAAAGCGAATACTCAATCTTGTCAAGGAAGCAGAGAGTACTCTTGATGATGTGAGGAACATGAGAATGGGAAGACTGAGAGTAGGAACCAGTACAACGGTGGGAATTTACCTGCTCCCTGAGATAATTGGCGAGTTCAGAAAAAAGTTCAATATCGACGTCTATTTTACAATTGGCAATACAGCAGAGATAGAAAAGCTGATACTTGACAATTCCATAGACCTTGGCATTGTCGAAGGTCCAGTTCATTCAAGGGACATTGTTGTAACACCCTATATAGACGATGAGCTATATCTTGTATGTTCAAAAAGCCACAGGTGGGCAAAGAAAAAAAACATCAGTCCCGCAGAGATTGAAAATGAGGATATAATCATGCGAGAAAAGGGAAGTGGAACGAGGGAGGTCTTTGAGGAGGCCATGGCGAGAAATAACGTGAAGTACAGAATAAAATACGTTCTTAATAATACGGAGGCCATAAAAAAGGCCGTTGAAGCCAATATAGGCGTTTCAGTCATATCCAGGCTGGCTGTAAAAAAGGAAATAAGAGGCGGTAGGCTCCTAAAAGTTGACATTGAAAATATAAGGTTTAAAAGGAAGTTTAGCATCATTTATCATAAAGATAAGTTCAAGTCGAATCTGTTCGAAGAGTTTATAAAACACCTTTATAATTGCAGCATAAGGTAGCGCTGCGAAGTGCAACTTGTAGCTACAGCAAGTAAAATGTACCCATCAGCTTCAACCTTTTAGCAATATGACCTCCACAAAAAGCAGAGACAAAGTAAAACATTAACCATTTTCGCAAAGGCTATTTTAATTTATTGAATGCTTACTTGGAAAAATCTACTTTAGGCACAGTTTTTGCTGCTTCATCTGCTTTAAAATATTCTCTCTCTTTAAAGCCAAACATATTAGCAATGATAGAAGCAGGAAAAGACCTTATTTTGGTGTTATAAGCCTGTACAGCATTGTTATAGTCCATTCTCGCAACAGCAATTCTGTTTTCAGTTCCTGCTAGTTCGTCGCTTAACTGCCTGAAGTTTGCATCTGCTTTTAAATTTGGATAATTTTCTGCAATAGCAAGAAGCCTTCCCAACGCTGTATTTAGCTCATCATTTGAAGCCGCTTTTTCAGCAACAGTATTAGCACTTAAAAGTTTTTCTCTTGCTTTATTTACACTATCAAAAATTTCTTTCTCATGTGCTGCATATCCTTTAACAGTTTCTACTAAATTAGGAATCAAATCTGCCCTTCTCTGAAGCTGATTATCAATCTGACTCCATTTACTATTGACATTTTCATCCAACGCCACTAACTGGTTATAAATCCCATAAATTGTCCCAAATACTAATACAGCTATTACAGCTAAAACAATCAATGTAATAATTAACGGATTTTTCACTGTCATTCCCCTCTCACTATTTTTATAAATTTTTATTACATTACTATTATACACGATTTATTCAAACAAAGTAATTTAAATTTGTTTTTCAATCTCACGAATTTGCATCTTAATGTCAAGTCGCACAATGCCCTGAAGTGATTAAGGTTGAAATCATTAAATAGGTAACTTCTTCAGAAAACATTTTCTGAAATTTCAATAATATATGTAAAAATTAACATTTCGCTTAAATTTATCTAAATTTCCTATTGACTTTTTTGCTAAATTGTAATATTATCTTAATTAAGAAAAAATTCTTATTTAATAAAAGGTTGTGATTAAAATGCGAAAGCAAGAGGCAGTAAAAAAATTAAAAGAGCACAACTACAAATTAACTCCTCAAAGGGAGTTAATACTGGATATCATGTTAAATCAGCAGGGCTATCTTTCTGTGAGAGAAATCTATGAAAAGGTAAAAGAAGTCTTTCCTCAAGTAAGTATTGATACAGTTTATCGTAATTTGAGCCTTTTGAAAGATATAAATATTTTAAATGAAACGACAATTGGCAATAATATTATGTATGTAATGCGAAAAGAAATACACAATCATACTATGAAATGTTTAAACTGCGGCCAAATCTTTGAACTGGATATATGCCCTCTCGAGCTTTGGATAAACCAAATAAAAGACTTTGAAATTGTAGACCACAAAATAGAAATTGTCGGTTATTGCAAAAACTGCAGGGCTGATAAAACTCACTTTAGGAGGTAAAATTTATGAAAAAATTTTTAATGGCCATACTGCTTATAATAGCTGTAATTGTAGGTATAACCTCTTGTAGTACAAAAACAGAAGAATCTTCAAAGCCTGTAATATACGCATCTTTTTACCCAATCTATGACCTTGCCTCAAAAATTGGCGGTGACAAAATAACAGTAAAAACTATAATACCGCCAGGAGTCGAACCTCACGATTGGGAACCTACCACAAAAGACGTGGCTTCTATGACAAAGGCAAAGACTATCCTTTACTTAGGCTTGGGAATGGACTCTTGGATTGACAAAATAAAAGCCAACGCCCCAAATGTAGCCTTTTATGAGGTATCAAAAGGCGTAACTCCAATTGTTGAAGGCAGTATAACAAATCCTCACATATGGCTTTCTCCAAAAGAAAGCTTGATAATGACCAAAAACATAAATGAAGCATTGCAAAAAAGTTTCCCTGCTTACAAAGACTATTTTGAGAAAAATTATCAAAATCTAAAAACTACATTAGAAGCTCTTGATAAAGAGTACACTGACGCTCTTTCCCAGACAAAGCATAAAATCTTTATCGTGTACCACAGCGCTTTTGATTACTTAGCAAGAGACTATGGGCTAAAACAAGAAGCACTTGTGGGAATGAATGAAGAGGCAGAAGTAAGTCCTGCAAGGATGACAGAGATTATAAATCTTATAAAAAATGAAAATATAAAATACATTTTCACAGAACCTTTAGCATCTCCAAAACCTATACAAACTATTGCAAAAGAAACTGGAGCACAAGTTTTACCTCTTAGCACAATCGAAGGGCTTACTAAAGAAGATATAAAGAAAAAAGAAGATTATATCTCTTTAATGAAACAAAACCTTGAAAATTTAAAAAAAGCATTGGAGTAGATGAAAATGAACTTTGTTGAACTTAAAAATGTCAGTTTTGCTTATGATACCAAAAAAGTATTAAATAATGTCTCTTTAAAAATAAATAAAGGAGAATTTGTTGCAATCATCGGGCCCAACGGGTCCGGAAAAAGCACTTTAGTCAACATTATGGTAGGAAACCTTATTCCCACCTCTGGTGAAGTTTTGTACGACGGAGTAAAACTTACAAATATAAAAAATAGGTCTTTTATAAGTTATGTACCCCAAAAGTCTTATTCCTTTAATGCCTCTTTTCCTGCCAGTGTAGAAGAAGTAGTTTCAATGGGATTGTATGCAAAGAAAGGAATATTTAAAAAACTTTCTAAAAAAGATTGGGAAGAAGTATATGAAGCTTTAAGAATTGTAGACATGCTCGATTATAAGCACAGTTTAATAGGAAAACTATCGGGAGGACAACTACAAAGGGTATTCATAGCTCGCTCTTTAGTTGTAAAACCAGAAATACTTTTTTTGGACGAGCCTACAACAGGAATTGATGCAAAGTCTGAAAAGGCTTTATACGCTATCCTTGAAAAATTAAACAAAGAAAAAGGTATAACTATAGTAATGGTAACTCATGACGTTTGGGCAATTACTGATAAAGTATCACGGATAATATGCATGAGTGAAGGTAAAATAAATGAAAAATGTGAAGCCGTCGACCTCGATGAAGGAGATTTGGCTGAATTATATGGCTATCCAGTAAAAATTACTAAACATCATCACAACGGGAGTGTTAACAATGATTGATATTTTTTCATATGAATTTATGAGAAGGGCATTTATAGCTGGAAGCATTATTTCAATAATTGCACCTTTAACAGGTAGTTTTCTTGTCCTAAGACGGCTCTCACAAATAGGAGACACCCTTTCTCACGTTGCTTTAGCAGGAGTGGCAGCAGGTATTTTACTTGGAATAAATCCTACATTAGGTTCCATAATTGTAGTGCTTTTAGCTTCTTTTGGAATAGAAAGACTGAGGAAGACATATCTCAGGTATTCAGAAATATCAATAGCCATAGTAATGTCTGCAGGAATGTCAATTGCCATAATTCTTTTAAGCTTATCTCGTGGCGGCGCAGCCAACATAATGAATTATCTGTTTGGAAGTATTGTGTCTGTAACAAACACTGAGGTTTTTTTGATTTTAACTCTCGGTATCATTGTAGTGGCTTCAATCGTTTTGCTGTACAAAGAATTATTGTACATCACCTTCGATGAAGAAGCTGCAAAAATTTCAGGGATACCCGTAGGCTATATCAATTTCTTCTTTACAATACTAGTAGCTTTAACTGTTGCCCTCGCCATGAGAATTGTAGGTGCACTCTTAGTATCTTCACTAATGGTAATACCGGCTGCCGCAAGTTTAAGAATCGCACAAAACTTTAAGCAGACAATATTTTATGCAATACTCTTTTCCTTTATATCTGTATTTTCGGGAATAGCTATATCCTTTTACTTAAACTTATCCCCCGGTGGAAGTATAGTTCTCGTCTCGCTTTTAATAATGGGACTTGTCTCCTTGAAAAAAAGATAAAACTTAAAACAGGCTGTTAACACAGACTTTCTGTTAACAGCCTGTTTCATTAACTGTTATTCTTCAATAACACTTCTCTGTATTACCCCTTTATACCATAATGCACTGTCTTTTAATATCCTTTTTTGTGTTTTGTAATCCACATAAACTATCCCAAACCTTTTAGAATATCCATGGGCCCATTCAAAATTATCCATCAGCGACCATACAAAATATCCTTTTAAATTGCCTCCCTCTTCTATAAATTTTGCTGCCGCTTTTAAATGCTCTTTTATGTATTCTATCCTTTCATCGTCGTGTACTCGTCCATCCTCTGTTACTTCATCTTTAAATGCTGCTCCATTTTCTGTTATATATATGGGCAGTTTTGTATATTCTCTATCTAATCTCTTTAAAAGGTCATACAAAGACTCTGGGCTTATCTCCCATCCCATCTCTGTCCTCTTTCCTGGACCCGGCACATTCTCTGCCTTTAACATGGATTCTTCATCATATTTTACAATACTCCTTGTATAATAATTGACTCCAAGAAAATCTATCGGAACACTTATAGTCTCTAAATCCCCTTCTTTTATAAAGTCAAATTCTCCTATTATTTTACTATATAATTCCATCATATCTTGTGGATAATTGCCCTTGAATATTGGATCTAAAAACCATCTGTTAGAAAATCCGTCAGCATATTGGGCTGCTAATTTGTCTTCTTCTTTTTCGCTGGCAGGATATACAGGGGTTAAGTTTAGTGTTATACCAACCTTACTCCCTTTTATATTCATCTCTCTAAAGGCTTTTACTGCTTCTCCATGGGAAAGTAGTATATGATGAGCTGCTATTAGTGCTTCTCTGTAATCTTTGTGTCCTGGCGCATGTTCTCCTATCCCATAGCTTAATATTGATGCACACCACGGTTCGTTATGGGTTATCCATAAGGGTATTACATCCCCTAATTCTTCATATAGCTTTGTTGCATATTCTGCAAACCATTTTACACTGTCCCTATTTAGCCAACCCCCTCCTTTCTCGTACGCCCATTGGGGTAAATCCCAATGGTAAATTGTTACAACTGGCATTATATCCTTCTTTAGTAATTCGTCTACTAATCTCTTGTAAAAGTCTATCCCTTTTGAATTGTATTTTCCTTCTTCTGGAAAAATTCTTGGCCACGCAATGGAAAATCTATAAGCTTTTACTCCTATTTCTTTCATTATCTCTACATCTTCTTTATAACGGTGATAATGGTCACAAGCTACATCTCCTGTATGACCTTGATATGTTTTTCCTTCTGTTTTTGAAAATGTGTCCCATATAGAAGGAGTTCTTCCATCTTCATTCACAGCTCCTTCAATTTGGTACGATGATGTAGCTACACCCCAAACAAAGTCTTTTGGAAATTTTATCAATATTATCACTCCTATCTCTAATGGTAATTGGTGAAGGATTTTATTTACTTCAAATATTCGCTATTAATTGAGTAATGTCAAATACCTTTACATTCTCTGGATTTTGTGAACATTTTATTTCATATTTTTTGTTTGGCATCATATTCAAACAATTGTCCGATAACTCTACATCATTATCAGTCTCTATAAAAACTCCAAATGCTGGAATATCTGTTTCTAAAACTATTTTTTTCTCCGCTATTTCATAAGAAATCCTTGGCTGTAATAGGTTCAAGTTTCTAAACCTATCAAATACTTTATAATTCTCATAAGTCTTCCTATTAGCGATTATTTCTAAATATATTACGCTGTTTAATAATTCTCCATTTTCCTCTATTGGTAATGTACAGCCAGGTATCGCTATGGGCATCTCCTTTGCACGATATCCAATATTTAATTCCTCAATTTGGTAATGAGCTATTTTTGTAACGTCATTTGCTATTAATTTCGTTTTTAAATGTTTCTCTGCAATTTTTTCACCGTTTAGTTTAAAAACTTTTATAGCTACATCTACTTCTTCATCACAAGTTAAATCACTTATTCCATAAATTGTGATACCCCCATCTTCTTTTTTTATATATGGTAAAATCTCTGCATAAAATTTCTTTGAATAGTGATACAATGCTTTTTTCCTCTTGTAATAATCAATACAAGACCAGCTTGCTACAGGCCAACAGTCGTTAAACTGCCAGTACAGTGTCCCTCCTGTCTTAAATTTTCTTGACCTCCAATGTTCTACCCCTGTCTTTATAGCCTCTGCTTGGTTAAATTGACTTAAGTAAACAAAGCTTTTAAGGTCTTTAGGAAATCCTAAGTGTCCTACCATAAATCTTATTAATCTTTCCATTCCTTCTACCATTTTGTTGTGAGAAATCACAACTGGACTCAGTATTGTTCTATCTTCAGGAGCTGTATAGGAGAGCACTGTTTTCCAATCTGGCATTGATTGGAATCCAAATTCGCTTAAAAATCTTCCTCTATCTCTTGTATACTCTTCATAATCTACCCATCCGCTCCATACATTCCATTGATGTCTATCTCCTTCTGATTCACTATTTGGATCTTCTCCTCCATAAGGACTTGATACCCAATAAGGCCTCGATGGATCTAATCTGGCACACACTTTAGGCAATATTTCTTTATAAATGTAATTGCCCAAATATTTTGGATCTTTATTATTCCACCAGGAATGAAATCCCCAATTGTTTTCATTGTTCCCACACCACAACACAATTGAAGGATGATTTCTAAGAGTTAATATGACTTTTTCTGCTTCTTCTTTTGCCAATTCTTGAAACCATTCAAATTGGTCAGGGTATTGAGCACAGGCATACATAAAATCCTGCCATACCATTATGCCCATTTCATCACAGGCATCATAAAATGCTGGATCTTCATATATCCCTCCTCCCCATATTCTTAACATGTTCATATTTGCATCTTTTGCAAGTCTTATATATTCATAATAATCTTCCTTGGTTAATCTGGGTAATAGGTTGTCAGCTGGTATCCAATTGGCTCCCTTTGCAAAAACTTTTATTCCATTAATTTCAAAGATAAAAGTTTCTCCTTCCTCATCCTTTTCTCTTATCAACTTCACAGTTCTTATTCCACTTCTAAAGTTTCTCTCATCTATTATTTCTTCACCCGCTAAAAGTCTTATTCTTATATCATAAAGTGGCTGTTCTCCAATTCCATTTGGATACCACAATTTAGGATTTTTTATAAGCATTGTGGTTTTTATTTTGTTCTTTTGAACTTTTTCTCGCTTTTTCCCATATGAAGTGTCATTATGTATTATCTCTATTTCAGCTTCAAGATCTTTCTTTATATACTTTTCTATCTCTGCACTTAATACTACATAAGCTTTGTTTTGTTCAATTTTTTCTGTATAGAAATATGGATTTTTAATTTCTGCATATTTTACTAAAGACAAGTATACGCCTCTCCATAAACCAACTTGAACTATCCTTGGTCCCCAATCCCAGCCAAAAGAGTATTGGGCCTTTCTTACATAAGGTCTCCCCCTTTCTCCTGACCAGGCAAGATTTACAGGACTTGTTTGTTCCATAGCTTTTATAGTTTTTGTTATGGAATCAAAGTGCACTTCTAATACGTTTTTTCCATGCTTTATAATGTTCTTAACATCAAATTCATATAGCATAAACATATTTTGTGCTTTCCCCAAGTGCATATCATTTAAATATATATCAGCAAAAGTATCTATTCCCTCAAAAATTAGCTTTATTGCATCAAATTCATCTTTATCTTTTTCATCAAAGTCAAATTCTTTTCTATAAACCCATTCTTTCTCTTCTAATTTGTGAAATTTTACCTCATTCATTCGATAATAGGGATCATCTATTTCCCCAAGTCTCATTAAATCTAGCTGGACACATCCTGGAACTTCTCCTTCATACCACTCGCTAGAATATGCTTCTTTAAAATGCCATGTTCCATTTAATGAAATACGTTTTTCCATAATTAAATCACCCTTTATTCCTATTTAATTCACAACTTCGCACAAGCAACATAATGGTCTTCCTCTATCAATTTAAGAATGGGCTTAACGCAACTTGTATCTGTTATAGGGCATCTATCTATATACTTACATAGTCCCTCTTTCCATGTAGCATGAGTTTTATCAGAATCTTCAATGTCAATTCTGTCAGTTTCCCATTTGCTATCTAACTGTGGTATTGCGTCTAATAGCATCTGTGTATAAGGATGTCTGGGATTAGAAAATACTTTTTCTATTGAGCCCATCTCTACAACTGAGCCTCTATACAAAACCACTATCTTATCGCTTATATAATACGCCTGTGAAAGGTCATGGGTAATAAACATTATAGCAGCTCCTATTTCTTTTAAACTAAGCAATGCTTCTAAAACATCTACACGAGTTGAAGCATCCAACATACTGGTAATTTCGTCTGCTACTAATACCTCTACATCCATAAGTAAAGCTCTTGCTATTAATAATCTTTGAAGCTGTCCTCCACTCAATTGATGAATATACTTGTTTAACACTTCTCCAGCGTTCAGTCCCACTTTCTTTAATACATTTTCTACTCTGTCATTCCATTCTGATGCAGGCACTTCTTTTTTAAAGGATTGTCTTACTAATTTAAATACTCTATTTACTTTAAATATTGGGTTAAAAGAGGAAAAAGGGTCTTGAAAAATTCCCTGTACTCGTGAGTAAAATTCTTTGTTGTTTGATAGGTTCCAAATATCCTTATCATCAAGTAAAATTTGACCACCACTTGGTTTTAACAATTTTAACATCATTTTACCAATCGTAGACTTTCCACTGCCACTTTCCCCTACTAAGGCTAAAATTTCTCCCTTGCCTATTTCAAAATTCACATCATCTACTGCCGCTACTACATTTTTAGTAAACAAAAATCCTGAATTAAAAATCTTTGTAAGATTTTTTGCCTTAATCATAAGTCTTTCACCTTCCAACAAGCCACGAAGCGGCCTTCTTTGATTTCTTGAAGTGGCGGCTCCTCTACACAACTTTCATCTGCAAGGGGACATCTATCTTTAAACCGGCATCCTTCAGGGGGATTAATTAAATTTGGCGGATGACCGGGTATGCCTTCTAATTTTTCTTTGGTGTGTCTTATACCTGCATTGGGCAACGATTTAATCAAAGCTTTTGTATATGGATGTAAAGGCTCCTTAATTATTTCCTCTGTATTACCAATTTCAGCCACTTTTCCGGCGTACATAATTACTATCTTATCAGCTATCTGGTGCAATACTGCTATATCGTGAGTTATAAATATTATTGAATTAACTATACCTTTATCTCTAAAATCTTTAAACATAAGGGATACTGCTTTTTGAGAGGATACATCAAGTGCTGACGTGACTTCATCCGCTATCAAAAGGTCTGGATTTAGCAAGGTAGATATTACCAAAACCACCCTTTGCTTCATCCCTCCCGATAGCTCAAAAGGATACATATTTAAAACTTCTTTTGAAAGTTTTACCATGTTTAAGCGTTCATAAAGCCTTCCTTCTATTTCTTCATATTTTATTCTGTGCTGTCCTATTAAATCTTTTATTATTCCCCCTATTTTACGGGTTGGATTTAGAGCATCCATAGCATACTGAGGAATAAGTGAAACTGTCTTGTAACGATACTTTCTCATTTCTTTTGTATTGTCTATTGGCAATCTATCTCCATTAATCTTTACTTCTCCACCTACATATTTCATTGGTGGTTTTAAAAGTATGAGTGAATTTCCCAAGGTTGACTTTCCACATCCCGATTCTCCGGCTATACCTACAATTTCCTTATCATTTATTGTAAAGCTTACATCATCTAATGCTTTAGCATCTCCATGCAACGTCCTGTAATAAATCTTTAATTTTTCTATTTGTATCAAGTTGTTCACTCCTCTCTCAACCTTGGATTGAATATTTCGTCAAGCCCTATATTGAGTAAATATAAAGAACTAACTATCATTGTGATTGCCAACCCTGGAGGAATAAACCACCACCATATACCCAATTGAATAGCATTCCACAAAACTGAATACTGCATCATCAAGCCCAACGAAATGCCTCTTGTTGGTCCAAGCCCTATAAAATCCAATCCTACTGCTGCCAGTATTGCTCCGGCAAACTGGAGAATAAATACCATTACTACATATGACATCATGTTTGGCGCAATTTCCTCAAAAACTATCTTTAAAGGCCTAAGAGCTGTTATTTTAGCCAAATTTACAAATTCTCTTGACTTTAAAGAAAGAGTCTGAGCTCTCACAGCCCTTGCCGTCCACGGCCATGCAGTCAAACCTATAATTATGCTCTGTATACCTATCCCCCTATATGGCAAATATGCAGCTATAATGATAAGCAAAGCTAATGTAGGTATAACTATTAAAATATTGGTCAACATCATTAAAAGGTCATCTACTAAACCACCTTTGTACCCTGCAATAAATCCTATAAAAAGGCCCATTATTGTAGCAATTCCTCCACCAATTAATCCTATAAAGAGAGAAGACCTTAAACCATACACAAACTGAGTAAAAACATCCTGACCAAATGTAGTCGTCCCTAACCAATTTTCTCTATTCGGTGGAAGATTACTCATACTTACATACTCTAGTGGATCTTTATATGGAGTAATATATGGTCCTATTATAGCAAGTACTATGAAAAACAATAATATGCCTATACCTATCTTAAATTTGGTATTACTAAGCGCAAAATGTGTAAATTCTTTCATGAGTTTTCTCCTCCATAACCCAGCCTAATTCTCGGATCAAATACCATGTACAGTATATCTACTATAAAATTAGCAAGCAATACACCTATAATTATAAACAAGAAAGTACCTTGTACTAAAAAATAATCTTGATTCAAAATTCCCTGCAATAATAAATAACCTACCCCTGGATAGGAAAAAACCACCTCCGTAGCTATAGATCCTGCTACGATTGTACCTAATTGAAGGGCTAAACCTGTAATCTGAGGAAGTATAGCATTTCTAAAAGCATATTTTCTAATAAGCCCTTCCGATGCACCTAAAGCTTCCAAATATCTAGAATAGTTAGCATCAAGTTCATATATAATTAAATTTCTCATACCTATTGCCCATCCACCAATCTGCACAATAAACAATGATAGGAAAGGCAATATCCAATGTCTTAAAAAATCAGTAACAAACTGCCAAGACCAATTAGGTCTCATGCTAAAACTATAAGCTCCTGCTATAGGAAAAATTCCAAAAACAACACCTAATGCCCATGCTAATAATATTCCTAACCACATATATGGTATAGATGTAAGGATATAAAAAATTGGTAACATTCTAGAATCTAAGCTTCTGTGTCTTGCTGCTACTGCTCCTATATAGTTTCCCACTATCCAACTTAGTACAATTGATGGCAATAACACTACTAATGTGTAAGGTATAGCTTGTGCTATAACATCTAAAACCGGTTTAGGATACATATAAATGCTAACTCCTAAGTCGCCTTTAAATACTGCTATCCAAAAGTTAAGGTATTGTTTCCATAAAGGCAAATCTAACCCGAACGCTTTAGTTAGATATCCATACATTACTCTTGCTGATTCTGGTAACCCCGAAAATCTTGATACTAACACAAGAATGGGGTCCCCAGGCATGAACCTGGGGATTAACCAGTCAATACTTACTGCAAAAAAGAATGTTAAAATATAAATGTACAACTTCTTTATTAAATACCGTAACATTTATATACCCCCATTTATTATTGCGAAGCTTTCGGTTTTATCTTGGTAAGCATCATTGTACCACCTGTCTGCCATCTGCCGCCCCAAGTAACGGGATACGCATATGGGTCATGTTCTGTAGGCCAATTCTCCCATGCTGCATTTGATGCTTGCATCCAAAGTCCATTGTACCAAAGTGGTATAGCTGGCATATTCTTTAAGAAAATTTCTTCAAGTTGTGCAGCTGCTTGCTTGGCTTCTGGACTTCCTAGCTTTGTTTGGTTAAATTTTGCTATTAAGTCTTGTAATCCTGGTACATCAAAGCGTCCAAAGTTTCCATTATTCTGAGGACCGTTTTCTTGAACTTTGTTAAATAGCCAATTGTACAAAGTCCATGGAGTTGACGTGACTTGGCTGCCAAAGTTATTAAATGATAAGTCAAATGTTCCTTTCGTTAAATCCTCATAATATTTACTATAATCTGGGAATTTAGCTTCTGCATCAATACCTACTGCCTTTAATTGATCCGCAACAATTTTGGCTGCTTCCATCCAATCTGTCCAACCATATGGCACACTAATTTCTAACTTAAATTTTTTCCCATCAGGTGTTGTCCTTACTCCATCACTTCCTAATTTAAATCCTGCTGCATCCAGAATAGATTTCGCTTTTTCTGGATTATAGGTATATCCATATTTATCTACTACATTTTGATCATAATACTCTTGCCAAGATTTAGCTGGCACAAATCCTAATGGATTTGCTGGCTCTACCTGATTTTCATATACTTTTTCTGCTATTACCTTAGGATTGATTGCATATGCCATTGCTCTTCTTAATTCAACATTGTTTAACGGAGGCTTAGTGGTATTGATAAACATAAACACAGTATTATCTGGAATCATATATGGTGGATTATCATAAAAAGTCGTTACACCGTAGTTAGCTTTCAAAGTCTTTATACCTGGAAGGAAAAAGTTACTTAAATCTAATTCACCTTTCATTAACATTCCCAACGCAACGTTGTTACTAGGCACAATTAAATAAACTATTCTCTTTGGTGCTGGGGTCATATTCATTGCTTTTATGCCCCACCAGTTGTCATTCCTCTTATAAACCATACGATCATTGCTGTAAGTGTCAAACAAATAGGCCCCTGAACCTATAGCCTTCTCATTTGCGCCATTTAATATATCATCCTTAGATTTGTCTGCCCATATATGCTTTGGAATAATAGGTATTTGATATAAGTTATATGCCCATTCATGATAGTTTGCAGTTGAGAACCTAAATATTACTGTTTTGTTGTCCGGTGTCTCTATAGATTGCAACCATTGCCACATTGGGCTATAATAAATCTCAGAATATTGTTTTGCTATTTCAAAGGTAAATTTTACGTCCTCTGATGTTAAAGGTTTTCCATCTTGCCATGTGAGCCCGTCTCTTAAAGTGATTTGATAAGTATTATCAGAGGTCCATTCACCTTTCTCTGCTAGCCATGGTATGAATTCGTTTTTAAGCGGGTCATAGTTGAATAATGTTTCATAGATTAATCCAACTGTACCTGTTACAGCATTCCATGGTGTTAGCGGATTCCAGTTGCTGGGCGGGCTCCATAATCCACCTCCAAAGTATACTGTTTCGTTTCTTTGATATGTTGTCTCCTGTGCAACTTGCTGTGTATTTGCATTTTGCTGGTTCGATTTATCGCTTGTTTCTTGACTCTTTTGTCCACAGCCTGCTAACGCACCCATTATTAGCATTAACACTAATAATAGACTTAACAGCCTTCTCATCCTAAAAATCCCCCTTTTTGGTTTCTTGCTTCCTTTATTTTAAAAATTTTTATTTTACTCCTCATATTCCCCCTTTCTTTGAATTTTTTAAAACAAAAGGCTTTTAACCCTTTTGCTTTAGGCAATCATAAAGTTAGTTTTTATTAAATTTATAAAAAACGTGTTTATTACCTATTCTATATATCACCTATATCATTATCCAACACTTTATTTAGTACTTCAAAAAACTCTAACCTTCTCAAAACAAATAAAATTTTCAGTGAATACGTTATTATTAACTCTAAAAAATTTTTACGTAATCTTTTTTACTGAACCACGAACAATCAGATTCGTGTCTAATCTAACTTATTAACTACTTTCCTAACTAAATCTTGTTTTGTTTAGAAACTTTTTGTTTTATGCGCTATCGACTACCATTTTCTATAAACTGGTAAAACTAATTAAATCACTTAAAGCAAACATCATCGTAAACAAAAAAGTAATAAGCTTTTAGACTTTAAAATAATTTTTTCTATTATTACTTAACACGTGTTCACAAGTATTTATAAATAAAGGCGTTATGCCTTTATTTCATACTTAGTGCATATTCATCATTCATTTTTACTCTTTGCATTTCAATTCTTTTACAGGATTCTCTTTCTACAAGTTTTACAGGAACAACAAATTTAGCTGTAATAGCCATTTCTTCTTCAATAGACTTAATCAAATTTTCTACCGCCAATTCGGCCATTTGTAATAAAGATGCACTCATTGTAGTCAAAGCAGGCTTTAAATAACGAGATATTGTAATATCATCAAATCCGATTATAGAAACATCTTCAGGCACTTTATATCCCATCTCTTCTAAAGCATGCATAGCTCCTATAGCCATTTGATCGTTTGATGCAAAAATTGCAGTGGGTTTTGCTTTTTTAAATAATTTGTATGCAGCTTTATAACCGCTTTCCTCAACAAAATCTCCTTTTATAATTAAATTATTTTTAAACGGGATCCCCGCTTCTTTTAATGCTTTTTTATATCCTTCTAATCTTGCAAACCCAGAAAGTTTTTCCATATCACCTGTTATATGAGCTATTTCTGTGTGTCCTAAATTGATTAGATATTTTGTTGCTTCATACGCACCATTTACATTATCCATGTTCACTATAATGCTTTTGTTAAAAGTGTCATCCTCATCTTCCCTAATTTCCTGATCAATTATAGCTGTTTTTAATCCATCTTCAATAAGATTTTTTATATCAGGGTCATCATTTTTAACTCCAATAAATATCGCACCATTTATTGTTTTGTTATAAAAGACTTCTCTTACTTTCTTGTAATCTCTTGCTTTGTAAACAGTTATCACAAGCACGTTATAGCCTAATTGATTCGCAAAATCTATAACAGCCGTCGTAAAAGGACCAAAGTAAACATTATCATGTACTTTATGAATATCATTATTTTTCTTTATATCAACTATCACCAGTCCAATAGTCCTTGAACTTTTACCTCTAAGCATCCTCGCTGAAGCATGTGGAACATAATTGTATTCCTTGATAACTTTTAAGACTTTTTCTTTGGTCTCAGGCGGAACATTAGGATAATTATTTATTACTCTTGAAACTGTACTACGTGAAACACCAGCAATCCTTGCAATATCCTTGCTATTCATACGCCTTGCTCCTTGCTAAAAGATAATTATAAATTCGCGTTTTTTGTAATTATAATACAAATTCCCTTATATTTCAACAAAAAGCCCTCATATGCTACAAAAAATATTTTATTCTGTTCTCTATTTTTTAACTCATATCTTGGTATTACGCTTGCCCTTTTTGTTTTTAAATCTCACTATACAAAAAATTGCTATATTTTAAAAATCAACCTGTTATTAAGAATCTTTATAACGCAATTTTATAAACACGTGTTTACAGAAGTATTATATAATATAACATTTACAAAAGTCAATATGGCTTTTGATTTTTTGTTTGTTTTCAAATTATCAGATATCTTATAATATAACTAATTATTATGCAATAAGGGATAGTACAACTATCCCCTTGAATACTCAAAAACTTCAGTATATTCACTCATAAAAATGTCAATAGGTAAAACCCAGTATCCGTCATTATAGTCAATATCAATACCTGTAATTTTATAATATCCTCTCCAAGGAACTAAAGAACAATACCAGGTCCTCGAATCGTTTTTATGGGCACTCCAATAATATCTCTCTCCTATATGTTTTGCAAGTTCATCGACAACTGCAATTCTTTGTTGTAAAGTGGTATTGGGTACATAAAGTCCCCATGCTTCTCCAAAGTTTTCATGATAAAATCGAATAGACTCGTATATTACTCCTTTATTTGGTTCTGCAGTGAGTAAGCATTCATCATCAACGCTCCCATGGTATCTTCTGCTATCGAATATAGCAGCATGTCTAATAGCACCTTGTATGTGAAAGCCAGGACTTGTAGCTAAAACAATATCACCTATGGTAAAATTTTTAAAAGAAAGATTATTACGATAGCTTTCTTTTTTTCTTTTGGAAGATATGTTTATCCCAAATGCTTCTTCATAATATACGTTTTTTAACAGTTCATAAAGGCTGATTTTATATCTTTTCTCTTCAAATTTTTCCTCATAGGGTTTTGATATCATTATGCAGTCCTCGATTTTCAAAAATCTATTATAAAAAGTTTTTTTAGGTATTGTATTTTTCCTTTTAGTTGCCTCTTTTTGATAGAATTCTATAATGTCAATTCCTTTATATTTTTTCCCTCTATTTTCCTCCCACATATATGCATCACTCCATGATACATATATGTGGTTAATCCCTTTTATTTGTGCATGTCTTACTTTAATGATTTGTCACATCAAAAATCATTTTCACTGCATACAACAAAGTAACAGAAATCAATATAGGCCTTATAAGCCGAGCTCCATTTTTTATAGCCAGCTTTGTCCCCAATCTTGCCCCCAGTATCATTGCTAACGCCATGGGAATTGCAATAGAATACAATATCTTACCATGTAACGCAAACATAATTAGTGAAGTTATATTGCTTACAAAATTCAGTATTTTCCCATTTCCTGCACTCATTTTAAAATCATAATTCAAAAGTGTTAAGAATAAAAAAATGTAAAATGAACCTGTCCCCGGTCCAAAAAAGCCATCATAAAAGCCAAGAATTATAGAAATTATAAGGCCTATTGCAATGGTCTTTTTATTAACGCCTTTAACTTTGTTTTCATTGCCTATATTTTTAGCAAACAAGGTATATATTGCAACAAAAATCATTAAAATAATTATAATTATCCTTAATTGTGAGCTGTCTAACAAAAGTACAGTTTTGACTCCAAGAATTGCACCTAATAAAGTCCCAAATACTAAGTATTTTAGCAAATCTCCATCATACACTCTATACTTTATAAAAGTCAAAGAACTAGTAAAAGAAGCACAAGAAGCCGCAAATTTATTCGTTCCAAGAGCAAAAGCCGGAGGTACTCCAAGTACCAAAAGGCCCGGAAGGCTTATTATACCGCCTCCACCCGCTATAGAATCAATAAAAGCAGCTGCAAATCCTATACCGCAAAGTGCTACAATATATTCAATTGACAACGTTACCACCTCAATGTAAATAAAATGCTTCTCAATTTATAATAGCACCTCTTTTACATTTTGTCACTTATCTTCTAAAAGTCATGCTAAAATTGCTGCAAGACTCAGGCTGTAGACAAGGTTCTTTCAATAAGTCTCCGCTTTCATGCGCAAAGTGCATTTCGAAGTATCTTAGTGTGTCCCCTCTCTTAAAATAAGCCTTGGGCACACTCAGATACTTGAGCTTTAACTGAAGCATAAAAAGGAGGAAACTTTTAATGCAATAAAAGGTTTGTCTTCAATTTGCATATGTCTTTGCTACATTTAATAAAAACTCTTTTATTTCTTCATACTTTTCCATTTTAAATACTGCTTCCCTCAGTTTAGCACTTCCATATAATCCCTTTAAATACCAAGCAATATGTTTTCTCATTTCAAGAATACCTGTACGTTCACCTTTGTATTCTATCATCATTTCCAAATGTCTGATAATCACTTCTATTTTTTCTTGTATTGTCGGCTCAGGAAGTAATTCTCCGGTATTTAAAAAATGTACAGTTCTTTTAAATATCCAGGGATTACCTTGCGCCCCCCGTCCTATTAAAATTGCATCACATCCCGTTTCCTCCAACATTCTTTTTGCATCTTGTGGTGTAAATATATCGCCATTGCCAATAACAGGTATTTTTACACTTTCTTTAACTTTTTTTATTATACTCCAGTCTGCTTTTCCAGAATAAAATTGTTCTCTCGTCCTTCCATGTACTGCTACTGCTTTAATGCCAGCCTTTTCAGCAATTTGTGCTATTTCTACTGCATTTACATGATTATCATCCCACCCTTTTCTTATTTTAACTGTCACAGGTTTATTTGATGCTTTCACAACAGATTCCATTACTTTTTCTGCTAGTTCTGGTTTCAGCATAAGTGCCGCTCCATCACCATTTTTAACTATTTTAGGTGTAGGACATCCCATGTTTATATCGAGAATTAAAGCTTTGCTATCATTTAGCTTTCTTGCTATCTCCCCCATAATATCTGGATCAGAACCAAATACTTGAAGAGCCACCTTCTCTTCCTCATCAATATCTGTCAACATCTTTGTGTTTTCACTGCCGTAATAAAGGCCTTTGGCACTCACCATTTCTGTGTATGCAAGGCCACAACCCATTTCTTGACAAATTAACCTAAAAGGTTTATCTGTAACACCTGCCATAGGAGATAAAAAAACATTATTTTTAAGAATTATATTACCTATTTTCAAAATTACTTCATCCTTTCGCTGTAAATCTCCTGGATATAATCCACTTACCTATATATTTTATCACATTATCACATACTTTCTTCTCTTAACTGTCTTTGCAAAAAAGAAAAGCTGCGGTTTCCCACAGCTTTTCTCCTCTTTAGCTCCTATTTTGTATATTTTGCATATACATATCCAAATCCGCCATTATACTCTATCTGATACCATCCATTATATTCTCCAACTACTTTTAGTTCTGTACCATATGGTACTGCTCCTATCTTCTTTGCAGTTATAGAATTCCCTACTCTTACATTTAACCCGCTTTTAGCAGTAACTTTTACAGCTTTCAAAACAGTTACATTTGACGGATTGGGCGTTGCAGCAACGTATTTGCCATAGAGGTATCCTGTCTTGCCATTGTAGTCAATCTTGTACCAGCCGTTGACTTTTTCAAGCAATGTCACAACTTTTCCGGCAGGAAGTACTCCTATAATTTTGCTTGAAGTGTTTGCACCTGCCCTCACATTAAGCGCTGATGCAGTTACAATGCCATAGTTGTATACAGGCTGCGGTACTGGTTGTGGTTGCGGTGTTGGTTGTGGCTGCGGTACTGGTGTTTCTTCTACCACAGGAGTAGTTGATACATACCAGTAATTTTCCACAGTTGGTGTAATTGTACCATGCTCTTGAATGTATCTGATCATCAAATTCCTTACCTGTCCGTCGTCGCCATAAGCTTTTGCAGAATCAAATACAATTTCTGGATTTGTTATTCCAGCAGCTTGCATAAATCCGCCGCCACCATTGAACCTGTAGTTATTTATTGCTACTGTGAATACCTCATCGTCTTTGACAAGTTTACCATTTACTTTAAGGTTTTTAATCCTATGTCCTGCTGGTTGTGTTAAATCTATTACATAGCTTGCACCATACAATTGGTCAAGATTGTAATCAGGTATATTCAAAGTAGGATCTTTTGTTATAGGATCATTTGGCGAAGAAACTTGTTTGTAATACCTTGCTGACCATTCCATCCAGTCTTTTAATTGTTTTCCTGTCATCTTTATTCCATACAAATAGTTTTCATATACATATACACCCATGATGTCTTGAATTGTTATATCGCCTTTCAATATCTTTGCCGAACTGCTAAGTGGTGCAGCAATTGACAGATCAGTTTTTGCATAATATTTTTGAACTTTGTTTATCAAATCCATTATAGCTGTCTCTTTTACTGTCTGTTCAGTACCTAAGAAGTCACCTGCTGCAATACCGATTTTTGTTCCTATGTATTTAAGTGTTGCATCTTGATATGGTTGTGCCAGTTTAATAATATCAGGATCTGCCTGTATAGAATCGTCCATTTTTACAGTCGTGCTCCATTTATCTCCTACTACCCATTTGCCTTCCGCATTTTTGACAATGTCAAAGTATATTTGTGATACATATTCACCCCATTTACCAGGTTGCGTTATTATAACTGTATTTCCTGCAGGATTCGTATAAGTATGTTGTGGTATGTTAGCATGTGTATGCCCGGCAACTATTGCATCGATGCCATTTACTTGAGTTGCAACAGCAATCACCTGATTTTCTGGTATTGTATCCGTTGGCTTTTCTTCACCGGAATGCATAGTAACAACTACTATATCTGCTCCTGCTTCTCTCAACTTTGACACCCACTTATTTGCTTCTTCTACATGGTCATTGAAGTATAATCCTGCATAGTGGTCTTTATCTTCCCATGATGGTATAGTTTTGGTCGTAAGGCCTAATATACCAACTTTTACAGGTCCTTCTGGAGTATCAAATGTCTTAATATAGTAAGGGTCAACAAAGTTTGTTCCGTCATCTTTATAAGTATTTGCTGAAAGCACATGGATGCCTTCACTTCTCATGTCTTTTATAACTCTGTTTAAAACGTCAAGCCCATAATTGTATTCATGGTTGCCCAATGTCCATGTATCATATTTCATTGCTCCCATTACTTTTGCTAATGGATACTCTGTTTCAGTATCTATTTTGTTATAGTAGTAAGAAAGAGGTGTTCCTTGAATAGTATCTCCATTGTCTACTAATACCACATAAGGATACTGAGTTCTTACTTGTTTTATATATGTAGCTACTTTTGCAAGACCTCTATTAGCAGCTTTCGCATTGTTATAGTCCCATGGGAAGATATTTCCGTGCATATCTGATGTAGCAAGCACTGTTACTAATATACTGTTATTTGTACCAGGTGCAATTCTATTGTCTATCGTTGAAGTAACAACTTTTTGCGCTTTGACTGCCTCTATAAATGCATCTCTTACAAGCTTGTAAGTATCCACATAAGTTTTTGCAACATCAGGATCTGTAAAACCTTTAAAGCCATCTCCGCCAGTGCCCATGAAATTGTTTGTTGCAACGAGATAAGTCTTATCCATTACTACTGGTGTTCCGTCAGATTTTTTCATGTCAAACACTCTGTGCATTGAAGGTTTCGTTGGATCATATTTAAAGGAAAGTCCTGCAACCTGTATGCCCTTTCCTCCATCTTGCACAGCCTGTTCAAGAATAGTTTTAATCTGGGCACCTGTCATTTTCATCGTAACTATTGTGTTGTCAAAAGGCATCAATTGATACATCATTCCAACAGTTATATCGCCTTTTGGAATATCAATCCTTAATCCACCATTATTGGCAAAGCCAAAATCTGCTCCTACTGCATCCTTTGTCACTTGTGCTGCCCAGTTACCTAAGAGAGAATCTCCATAAGGCTCAGCACTTTGAGTCCTTGTCAAATCTATTGCAGCTTGACCTATCACTTCGTTAAATATTGGTCCTACATCTTCAGAAGATTTATCGACAATGGCTTGTACTTCAGGATCCACTGCAGGATTTTGTGTAGAATACAAACCTGTAATGTCAATATATTGCATATCACCTGTTGTAACTGTGCCATCATCATTTAATGTAATCTTTAAATTGATAAATCCTTTGCCATAGTTTGCAGCAACCCCAACAGGTATTCCATTTACTCTGGTAGTAACAATTGTATGGGTATGTCCACCGAATATTGCATCTACACCTTTAACTTGTTTTGCAAAGTCTATAAGATTACCTGTAGCATTACCTGACTTATCTTGATATGCGCCCATATGTGCCAGTACAACAACTATTTGCGCACCTTGTTGTCTTAACTGCTGTGCCAAGTCGTTTACAATTGGAACAGGATCTTTAAATTCAACATTTTGTATATATGCAGGCATTATTATATTTGGGAATTCTTTATTGTCTACGATGCCAATTATGCCGATTTTTACTCCATCTCTTTCAATAATTACATACGGCTTTGTATAACTTACAGGTTTTCCTGTTGTTTTATCATACACATTTGCTCCAAGAACGGGAATTGTAGAATTTTTCAATGTAGCATTTTGCGTATCAATTACAGAATCAATTCCCCAGTCATATTCGTGATTCCCAAGAGTTATTGCGTCAAAGCCAATGTTTTTCATCATGTCAATAACTGGCTGTCCTTTTAAGACGTTGGAAAGCGACGTCCCCTGAAACATATCTCCGCCAGATAAAATTACAGTTCTGTCAGGATTTTGAGCTTTTATGTCTTTAATTTGTTTTGCCAAAACACCTGCTATTTGCTGCTTATAAATTGTCCCATCACTTAATTTACCATCATTTTGTAAATAACCGTGAAAATCGGTGACTTCAATAAAGTCAAACGTTTTTGACGTTGCAGCAAAGGCTATCTGTGGTATTGCAGAGAAAAACATGCTTAATACCATTATTGCTGCCACAAGTATAGCCAGTATCCCTGACCTTGACCTAAACATTTACATCCTCCCTTTCACTAAATCCTTGGAACAACTAAATAAATATATCTCCTATTGACCACCTCCATATAATACAAAAATGAGGAAAAATTTCTGACATTTTAAGCATATCAGATGAATGTTAAGTTGAAGTTAAACTATTATTAATTTTGTGTAAATTACATCATACATCAGATGTCAGACAAGTCTTAATATAATTATATGAAATACTTTTTTGACCTTCAACAGCGATTTAGAACAATGTCACATATTTATTTCCAATTTTACTCCTCTTTGCTTTTTCTTTTATACGTTTACTTAGTATTGTAAACATTTTTAAATTTATTATAATAATCTTACATTAGAAAAAGATGATATAGAATTCAATCTATATCATCTTTTTCTAAAAGTTTCTTTCAATTCTTTATATTTTTTTACAATTTCCTGCAATAAGTCATTATTTTCTTCTAAACCTGTAACTTTGCTTATTGTTTTTTCTAAACCGAAATTTTTAATGCCATCTTGGATTTCATAAGCTTTAGGGTCTTCCTTATAATCAAACAAAAACCCTGCAGCTATACCGTATAGTATAAATTGGGGCATAACTCCAATTTCATAGCAAAACTTAGCAGGCATCATTAACCGGTCATTTCCCGCCAATTTTCTCGTAGGTTCCCTTCCTACTCGTACAACTTCGTCTTTTAAATAGGGGTTTTTAAACCTTTTTATTACCTTACTTGCATACCCCTCTAAATCATCTTTTTTTATATTGTGCTTTCTAGAAAGCGCAAGAGAAGCTTCTTCTTGCATCCTAGAAACTATATTTCTTATAAAACCGTCCTCAATCGCTTCATGTATATATTTATACCCTTTTAAATATCCTAAATATGCAGTGGTAGCATGTGCACCATTTAATAAAAATAATTTTCTTTCTATATAAGGTTCAAGGTCATCGACAAGTTCCGCCCCTTTGATATTTAAATCCCCAATAATTGCTTTTTTCTCAATATCCCATTCATAAAAGTCCTCTACAGCTACATCTATTGGTAGCTCCTTTTTTATTTCTACATTTGGCACTATTCTGTCAACTGCTGTATTAGGAAAACCAATTTTTTGATTTACGTAATCAACAAAATCTTTATCCCCTTTTTCCAATATACTATTTTTTAGTATATTTGTTGCAAACAGTGCATTTTCACATGCCATTATATTCAAAGGTTTATCAGTGTTAGCTTTTCTTATTTTTAAATAATTTATCAACTTTTCCCCTATGCTCTTAAGATTATTAGCTCCTACTGAAGTTGTAATTATATCTGCATCTAGGATAGCTTTAGATAGTTTTTCCTTATCATCTATATGAATAGCTTTGATATTTTTTACTACTTCTTTTTCCACATTATCTTTTAAAATAATCACATTATATCTTTTATAATTATTTATGCTTTCTACTAATTCTTTAGATATATCAACAAAAGTTATTTCATATCCAGACTTACTAAGCAAATACCCTATAAATCCTCTGCCTATATTCCCTGCTCCAAAATGAACCGCTTTTAACATATTATTCATCACCTTTTTGAAGTATTTCTATTATTTCTTGTTTTGTCCTTGCCTTTTTCAATTTCTCGACATTTTCTTCATACTGGCAGGTAAGAGCTATTTTTGATAATATCTCTAAGTGTTCATCTCCCTTGCCTGCAATACCTATGACGATATAAGCAATATTTCCATCACCAAAATTTACTCCTTCGGGATATTGCGCTATAACTATTCCAGATTTTTTTATATATTTTACATACTCAGAAACACCGTGAGGAATAGCAATACCATTACCTATATAAGTTGTTACATCTTCTTCTCTTTTTTTCATACCTTCTATATATTCTTTTTCAACATAGCCATTTTTAAAAAGCAAATTTCCTACTCTTTCAATAGCTTGTATTTTAGATTCTGACGGCACATTTAATACGATATTATTTTCGTTTAGTATTTCTTTATTCATCCTCCAAAGCCTCCTGTGTATCATTTAGTATTTTAACTAAGCTGTTCCTAATATCTTTGATATCGCCAAACCTCAATATTTCATTAAAAGCTTTATCCTCTATAAGCGAAATACTTATTTTACCTAACATCTCTAATATCTCACTGCTTTCCGTTTTCCTTGCTAACATCACAAGAAAAGTGTCTACTTCTTCATAAGTAAAACCAGCACTTTTCATCTTTAATGGAGTTTTTAGTTTATAGATACCGACAAAAGGTATTGCCATTTTGTCACTTCTTGTATGAATTAAAGCAATGTGGGTGTTTGGTATGACAACATTGCCCATGGCTTCCCTTTTAAAGATTAGCTCCTCTATTTCTTTTGCATCTTCAGTAAGCATTAAATCATATAAATCTTTTGCTATGAATTTTATTAAATCTTCAATAGTTTTTGCTTCTACGTATTTCAATTGCAAATTTCGAAGTATTTCATCTGCTATTTCAAAATTTCCTCTCCTTTCCACCATCGGCAAATTCCTTGGCAATTCTTTTTCTTTCTTGACTACATATTTCTCTATAAACTCTTTTATTTTTTTAATATCTTCTTCTGTCAAAAAAGGCGATACTACAATTACATTATCTTTTAAATCTTCAAGCTTTACTGTAGAAATTATTAGGTCATAGTTATCACCCTTTTTCTTATACTCCCATATTGACCCAATGTCAATAGTATCAATTTCTCTAAAAAGAGCTTTTAATTTAGCTGATAATATTCTCGCAGTTCCCATTCCATTCGGACATATAACAAAAACTCTCAATTTTTTTGATAAAGCTTGCTGTCTTTCAATTGCAGCTCCAATATGCATTGTAATATATCCGATCTCTTCTTCAGGTATCATGAGATTATATTTAGAAAAAATTAACTTGCAAGCTTTATTTACTGCTTTAAACAAATCACCATAGTAATTTTTAATTTCTTCTACTAATGGATTGGTAGTCTGAAGTCCCATTGTCAATCTATAAAGGGCAGGTTCAAAATGTTGTGACAGCCCTACAATAAGCTGTTCGTCGCAATTTATCTTTATATTTAAAAGCCGAGAAACTTCTTCCACAACCTCTTTTGATAAATCTTGTAAGGAAATGCCAAGTTCTTCAAATCTATTTTGTTTATAGACGTATTTTTTGGGACTTAAATGAATAGCCAAATATGCCAATTCAGCATCTGGCAAATATATTTCATTTTCTTTCAATATTTTTTCTACATCTTTCATGAAAATAAATTCCTTAGAAAGTAAAATGTCCTTTACAAATTCATCGTTAAGCTGTATTGGCTTGTCTATTTTTGTTCTGTAAATAGAAACAAGTAAATGTACAAACATCCCAAAGTAATTTAAGTCGGATAAGTAACCATGTATAACATTCTTAATTTGTTGTGCAATTCTTTTCACTAATTGAACTAATTCATTGTCAAAAACTGTATTAAAAAATGTGTATACATAATTGTCTTTTTCATTATTATAGACAAAAGCTAAAAGTTCTTCTATGGGTTTATAGTTATAAAACAGCTCCACAATTGCACTTCTCTTATCTAATTCACTTCCTTCTACTTTAATCCCATAACCTCTTCTTCTAATAAGAGATAAATTTCTCATTTTTAGCCACTCTTCTATTTTGTCTAGATAGAGACTTATAGTTCCTTCTACAACATTAAATTGATAACTAAAATAAGCAGCTTTTATGGGTTCTTCTGAAAGCAATAATTGTATTGTCATCAATATTTGCCTTTGCTCTGGAGTTAAAAGCCATTGGAGAGGAATGGCACCTAAAGAAGCATGGATTTTATCTAACGCTTCTTCCTCTCCTTTTAAAATGATTTGTCCATTATCCTCCACAATAACAGCTTTATATTTTTTTAAATTATTGTTTATAGAGGCTATTTCTCTCATAATAGTTCTTCCACTTACATCCATAAGCTTGGAAAGGTCCTCTATATTAGAAGGACCTTTCTCTAATAAAGTTTTTAATATAAATTTTTGTCTTACAGTTAGATCTTCCATACTCTTCACCATAAATTTTATTTTATTTTTTAAGGTTCTTTACAAATTCATCATAGATTGTATTGTCTAAAAAGTTTTTGACCGTTACAATTTTAGCATTTGGCACAACTTGAGAAGCCCTTTCCGCAAGATTCTCTTGGGTAAATACAACGTCCGCTTCTTTTGGTATTTGATTTACAGCTGAATGCTTAACAGCAATATCAAGTCCTGCTTCCTTTAATTTCTTCTTTAAAATAGTTTCTCCCATTGCTGAAGAACCCATACCAGCATCGCAAGCAAAAACAATCAATTTAGGCATACTCTCTATTTTCTGTACACTAGGCTTTACTTCTTCAACTTTTTGTCCTTTGCTTTGCGCTTTGAGTCCGCTGACTACTGAACGTGCAAATGTCATACTTTCGGCAGACATGCTCTCTTCACTAGCTCTCTTAACAATCACTGATGCTATAAGGAAAGATACAACTGCTCCAACTGTAATACCTGCAAGTACAGGCAACAAACCGCCTTTTGGTGCCATAGCTATCTCTGCAAATATACTACCAGGTGAAGGTGTAGCTACCAAGCCCGCTTTTGTCAAAACAAATGTCGCATCTGCAGCCATTCCACCGCCTATAACTGCCAAAAGTAGTAATGGATTCATCAAAACGTAGGGGAAATATATTTCATGTATTCCGCCAAAGAAGTGTATTATGATAGCACCTGGAGCTGATTGTTTTGCATCGCCTTTTCCAAAAAGCCAGTATGCCAGTAAAACTCCCAATCCCGGACCTGGATTTGTTTCCAATAAGAAGAATATTGACTTTCCAAACTCTTTAACTTCTGCTACTCCAAGAGGAGCCAGTATACCGTGGTTAATAGCATTATTTAAAAATAAAATTTTACCCGGTTCTATAAAAATCGCTATTAAAGGTAATAAGCCTTTGTTTGTCACCCATTGAGCTGCTGCACCCAATCCTACTGAAATTCCATTTACCACTGGTTCAATGAAAAGAAATGCTAAAATTGCTAATAAACCACCTAAAATACCTGCTGAGAAATTGTTGACAAGCATTTCAAAACCTGCTGGGATTTTTCCCTCTACAAGCTCGTCAAATTTTTTAATGACATAACCTCCTAAAGGACCCATCAGCATGGCACCGAGAAACATCGGTATAGATGAACCGATTATGATACCAGCTGTTGCAATGGCTCCTACTACTCCACCTCTTACATCGTATACAAGTTTACCACCAGTATAGCCAATTAAAATTGGCAAAAGATACGTTATCATAGGTCCAACAAGTTTAGCCAAATGTTCATTTGGAATCCACCCTGTTGGAATAAAGAAAGCAGTAATAAGTCCCCATGCTATGAAAGCACCAATATTAGGTATTACCATGCCAGCCAAGAAGCCACCAAGCCTTTGCAACTTCGCTTTTACACTTCCGCCACCAGTTATGAGAACATTGGTGTTTTGCATAAGTTTTACCTCCTTTTCGCATTTAATCTTCTATAAATTATTGTAAACCTCAATATGTATTTATGCAATTTAAAGAAAATCAATTTTGTCATTCGTTTTCTTTGACAAAATTGAAGATAAAAAAAATAACCGGTAAAAAACCGGTTATGATTAATCAACAAATCCATTGTTTTCGGATAATTCTTTATACCAATATCCACTTTTCTTTATAGTTCTTTTCTGTGTTTTTAGATCGACAGATACAAGACCGTAACGGTTTTTATATGCATTTAAGAAGGACCAGTTGTCCATAAAAGTCCATAAATGATATCCTTTTACATTGCATCCCTCTTCAATTGCTTTATGGAGCCACTTCAAATGTTCTTTTATAAACTCTATCCTGTAATCATCTTGGATAATTCCATCTTTTATAAAACGCTCTTCTCCTTCAACTCCCATTCCATTTTCCGAAATAAAAGACCCTATATTGCCATAATTATCTCTTAAATTTATCATTATGTCATATATTCCCCTTTCGTATATCTCCCATCCTCTATAAGGATTCATTCTTCTGCCTGGCATAATATACTCATCATAAAACCAATTAGGTGTAAATACTCCATATGGATTTGGCATATTTTCTTTAGCTTTAACTCTAATTGGCTGATAATAATTTACTCCTAAATATTCCACAGTGTTATTTTTAATTAATTCTAAGTCGCTATCCGAATACTCTGGTAGATGATTGTAAGTTTTTAGAAGTTCAACAAGTTCTTTAGGATACTCTCCTTTGACAGTTGGGTCCAAAAAACTTCTGTTATAGAACAAATCTGCAATCTCTGCGGCTTTTAAATCAGCCGGATGATTACTCCTGGGATATACAGGACTTAAGTTTAAAACAATACCTATTTTAGCCCTTTCTATTTGTAATTTTTTAAATTCCTCTATTGCTCTCGCACTTGCCAGCACTGTGCCATAAGCGAATTGTACTGCTCTTTTAAAATCTACTATATCTGGATAATGGAAATTATATAAATATCCACCTAATACAGGAACTATTGGTTCATTAAATGTAATCCATCTTTTGACTCTATCTCCAAACAACTCAAAGCATGTTTTGGCATATTCAGCAAAATATTCTACTACTTTTCTATTCTCAAAACCTCCCATGTTTTGCATTTCTATAGGCATGTCAAAGTGAAATAGCGTAACAAACGGTTCTATATCATTTTTTATAAGCTCATCAATGACACTGTTATAAAACTCTACGGCTTTTTTATTGACTTCACCAACACCACCAGGTATCAGCCGCGACCATGAAATAGAAAATCTAAAAGAGTTATGTCCAAGTTCTTTCATCAGTTTTATATCGTCTTTATATCTGTGGTAAAAATCAGATGTTACTTGAGGGCCTACTCTATCGAAAAAGCGATTTGGCTCGTTTTTGTACCAATAATCCCATACATTCATTCCCTTTCCATCTTCATTTGCAGCTCCCTCTATTTGTACTGCTGACGTTGCAGACCCCCACCAGAATCCTTCAGGAAATTTGTATTCTTTAGCCATAATTATTTTCCTCCTTGCGCAAGATAATTCAAAATATTATTTAAAAAGTAAAAAGTAATTTAACGGAAAAAATTACTTTGTAAAATCAGCAATATTTCTATTTATACTGTGGCAAATACTCTTTATTTTGCTCAAGTATATCATCAAGAATTTTTTTAGCAACAGTCGCAGAAGGTACTAATGGATGAATTGTCAACGCCTGTAAAGCTGTATAATAGTTCCCCTTTACCCCTGCTTCTATAGTAAGTTCTTCATAGGCTTTTACTGCTTGCATTAAACCCCTTATTTTCGCTGGCACATGTCCAATATTTATCGGATGAGCCCCATTTCTATCTATTATTGCATTTGTTTCTATCACCACATCATCTGGCAAATCTGCGATTGTACCATTGTTTCTCACATTGACCACATGTATGTCTTTTTTGTCATTATATATTGAACTTATCAGGGAGCAAGCAGCATCAGAATAATGAGCTCCTCCCCTTTTTTCTAATTGCGGCGGTTTTATATTCAAATTTGGGTCTTTATATAATTCAAATAATTCTTGCTCTACCTTTTTAACGACTTCTCCTCTTGTGCCTACTGTAGCAGCTTCTTTTTTCTGTTCATCAAGCATTTTATCAGTTAAATAATAATATCTGTGATATGGACAAGGATACATGCCCAGAGATTTTATAAATTCAGGGTCCCATGGAAACTCAGGTATATTTTTCATTGATAAAGATTTAGCGCCCGCAAAACTGTCTATTAGTTTTTCTGTCACGTCTTCTCCATCCAGGTAAATATGGGTACCCCATACTAAATGATTAAGACCTGCAAAATCTATATTCACTCTTTTTGGGTCAACACCAAGTATTTCTGCAATACCATATACCATGCCTATCGGTACATTGCATAAGCCAATAGCTTTTACATTTGTATGTTTTAAAACCGTTTCTGTTATAACTCCTGAAGGATTCGTAAAATTAATAAGCCATGCGTTCGGCGCAAGTTCTTCTATATCTCTACATATATCCAGTATAACGGGTATTGTCCTCTGGGCTTTTGCAAAACCACCGGGTCCAGTTGTTTCCTGACCTATAACATCATACTTTAGAGGAATTTTTTCATCTCGGATTCTGGCATCTATTCCTCCCACTCTAAACTGAGTAACAACAAAATCTGCATCTTTTATGGCTTCACGCCTGTCCAGAGTCAGATGAATGTTTATCCCTATGCCGGCTTTTTCTACCATCCTTTTTGCAAGGCCACCAACAATTTCAAGTTTTTCTTTGCCTTCTTCTATGTCCATTAAATAAATATCTCTTACGGGTAATTCTTCATATCTTTTGATAAACCCTTCAATAAGCTCAGGGGTATAACTAGAACCACCCCCTATAACTGCAATTTTTAAATCTTTTTTAGACATTGTAAGTTGCCCCCTTTGTTTGATAAATAATTTTATACAGCTCAATCATCTCTGTTATCAATTCTTTTGCAAGAATTGCATTCATGAGGTGGTCTTCTGCATGTATCAAAAGAAGTGTCACTTCTTGCTTCTCACCCTGTGCTTCTTTGTGTATCATATCCGTCTGAACATGATGTGCTTCTAAAAGCTCCTCGCTCGCTTTATTTAAACAATTTTCTGCCTCAACAAAGTTGCCTTCTTTTGCATGTTTTAATGCATCAAAACAAATGCTTCGTGCATTTCCTGCGTGAGATATAATAGTGAATACAATTTGTTCAAGATTCATTTTTTAAGCCCCCTAAATTTTATTTGTTTTTTAGCGCTTCTATTGCTAAATCCAAGGTTTTAGCTCCATCTATCATTCCATATACATTGGGTGGAATTACCCTGTAAACTTTATTCTTTTCTTTTGTCAGTTCTGCCACATATTTTTCTTTATACCTGATTTGGGGTCCCAGTAACACCACATCATAATCGTCAATTACTTTTTCCAAATTATCTGCCGCTTCTGCAAAAATGTATAAATCTTTCATCCCCCTTTTTTCGCCTTCTTTTTTCATTTTTTCAACCAACAAACTTGTTGACATCCCAGCACCACAGATTAATAGAATTCTCATTGCAAATACCCTCCTTGTACTTTTTTGAATTTATTTTAATATCGAATAGTTGGTTAATAAAATATTATTATCGCGAATAAATTGTAAAACATCTTTATCAGTCAATATTTTTCTTTCAACTTCTCTTTTTGCATGATAAGAGGATATATTCACTAATTCATCATCTACGTAAGCTGGATGGCTCATTATTTCAGTTGTTCCTTCTTCTAGACTACCCAATATAGACAACAGATTTTCTTTTTTGACACCATCATCATAAAAGGTATAAATAAAATTATCAACAGTTTTTAAACCAGCTTTAATTATTTTTTCCTTATCTAATGGAGTAGATCGTACAGGTAAGTTATATTTGTGAGCCATTTCTATGAATGCATCTATTACCTTGGAATGACTTTGTGCATGATGATGACTATCCATATGAGTTATCGTTACACCCAAAGAAAAAGCTTTTTTAATTTGCTCTTCTATCTCAATTCTGATTTGATCTACATCAGCGTCATCTAAAGAATGCGGAAAACCTCTCTTAAAATACCCTCTTTCATCTACCAGAGTATTCACTTTTTCAGGACTACTTAACGGTTTACCGGCATCTAAAGTTATGTGTATCCCAAAACCTAAATCTGGACATAATTCTTTTACTTGTAAAGCCTCATTAGCGTAAGGCATATTACACATTATAGAAGTGCTTCTTAAAATACCGTTTTTATAGCATTCAACAACTCCTTTATTAACCCCTTTTGTCAGCCCAAAATCATCAGCATTTACAATTAAATATTTCATTCACATCACTCCTATTTTATTGTAATATATATCCTGAGAGGCAATGCCTCTCAGGATATATTATTATGCCTTCGTCTCAGCTAATTTTTATTCTTTTTTAAATTGCTGCTCTTCTTCATATTTCTTATTGTCCCATAGTTTCAAGAAAGGATAGTAAATCGCTCCAGCTACAAGAAAGTTTATAATCTGCAAAATAATAGCTTTCCAATCACCTGTAGTTAAAAATCCGCTAATCAACACAGGTGTTGTCCAAGGAATCAAAGCATAAGGTCTTGCCACAAGATTTAATGCCATCGCAAAATAAGTTATAAGACCTGCTGCAATAGGAGCTAAAATAAATGGTATAATCATAACGGGATTCATCACTATTGGCATACCAAAAGTAATAGGTTCGTTTATGTTAAATATACCTGGCCAAATAGCAGCTTTACCAACTGCTTTCAATTGGGCAGATTTTGTAGCAAAAATTAAAAGCAATGCTAACGCAAGAGTTGTTCCTGAACCACCTATATATATGAAAATATCAAAAAATTGCTGTGTTACTATGTGAGGAAGAATTTTTTCGCCGGCAATTTTTGCAGCTGAATTCTCCTGAGTAAAAGTAAGCCAGATTGGCCCTAAAATTCCTCCTACTAAGGCTGCACCATGAATACCTACACTCCATAAGAACTGAATTGCTAGTATTGCAAGGATAACAGCTGGAAGTGTAGAACCTAATTTTAACAACGGAATAGCTATCAATTTATTAATAGCTTCCGGTATTGTTAAATGAATTGTTTTAATTAGTATCATGTGTATTATCCAAATAAATGTGATAGTTACAGCGCCCGGAATCAATGCTGCAAAAGCTCTACCCACAGAAGGCGGAACTCCCTCTGGCATGCGAATAATTAAATTTTTCTCTACAAATTTTCTTTGTACCTCCACTGTAAAAATTGCAAGAATCATTGCAACAAATAGTCCTTGGCTTCCCATCCACTTCAAAGGAATATTACCATCTTGGGTTAAAGGTACTGATAACATAAAAGTAGACAAACTTAATACCCCAGAGGCTAAAGGATCTATTTTGTAAGTTCCGGCAAGTGAATAAGCTATTGTAAAAGATGCAACCATAGCTATTATATCAAATGTTGCATTGACTATTTTTAGTAAGTCATTTACATAAGGTTTAACTAAAGCTTCAAGGGCTGGTATGGGCGGAAAAGCTATAATTAAGAAGAAAGACCCAATGAGAAGTAATGGCATTGTTGCAACTATTCCATCACGTATTGCCTTGAGGTGTCTTTGTTCAGCAATTCTACCTGCTACAGGCATGAAATACCTGTCGAGGAAATTAATAAGTGCATCCATTAGACCAACTCCTTTTTTAAATTTTTTGCATTATACCTTATATGCAAATGTCATGCCAAATAGTAATCGCTTCTACAAAATTGCTGCTTTTCCGCCTTCAATGACGAGGTTTATTAAACCGTTTCGATGTGTATCGTTTAAAAACGTATTCAATACACATATGTGTATCAAAGTGAATAGATTATTTTCATCATATTTACACATTCTTCGTCTGAAATCTTTACATTACATCCTTCTTCGATAATCCTTATAGCTTTTTTTATAATATCAAACTCCTTTGGGTAATTCTTAATGTATTCTTGTGTATCCTTTATGTGTATTAACTGTTTTCCTTGTAATATACGCTCAATTACACAAGCAAGATGAAGTATTAATCCTATTGTAATATCTTCATTTAAATTTACCCCATCTCTTATTAAAGCTGCGTAAAATCTTTTAAAAGAAGATATATACTTTTCTGAATCTATCTTTATATTTTCTCTTATAACCTCTTTCATGTTATCAATTATCTCGATTTGTGAAAGAGCCTCAATTTTATTTTTCAATACAGATAATTTATCATTATCAAACACATCTGATGTAGAAATATACAATATAGAATCATCCTGTGGATTTATAGCACTTACAACAGCTAAAATATTTTTTTCTTCTTTGATGTTGAGTAGTTTTCTTCTAAATTCTCTGGTGCTTTCAATTTCAATTGGAATAATATCTATATCTTGCTCTTTTAAGTCAAGGTTTTTTTCAAGTATTGATTTAAGTTTAACCGCTGTACCTTCGCCGGTTATACAAGCAGTTATGATAACATTCTTTTTAAGAGAATCTTCAAATTTAACACTGTCTTTGTAGATTCTGCCTACATAAGGACTGAAATTGACAACTGCATCATACACTTCATCTAAAGAAGCGTTAAGGATTGCCTTTCTTGCCGCCTCTAAAACCATAGGAGTGGAAACCATTTCAATTGTTTTGACGGGTATTCCTGTCCTTTCGTATATCATGTCACCAAATAATACTAGTGAACCCATGTCAACAAGAAGTAATACGCCTCTTCCTTTGTCAACTCTTTTTACAATATTAGTTAAATTATTTAACGCAACTTCTGGTTTTTGATCAAGTGGCATATTGTACCCAATTACATAATTGTCACCTAAAAGCCTATTGGAAACCTCCGCGATTGAAGTAGCAGCGGCTTCTCCATGCATAGCAACAATAATGCCTACCCTTTCGTCTTTTTCCTTTGTTTCTTCGTCAAGGCATAAAAACATTGTAACAAAGCCCACTTCATCATCAGGTACTTTTATGTTAAACTCTTTTTGGACCCTTTCTCTCAAAGCATTTGCCACTTCAAATTCTTTTTCATACACCTTCTTTATATTTTCCAGCTGATGATTTACAATGTCTTTGCCGCTTAGTATTCTCTCAACAGAACTGGCTACATGCATAGAAAGGCCGTATAAAGTTTTTTCACTAAAGGACCTTTTTAACTTTTTACTGGCATAATTCAAAAAATCGTTTACTATATCGACAATCTTTTTATCCACTACTTTATACAATTCCTCCAAATTATTTTTATCAAGATTTAAGAGATACTTTTTCAAATATGTCTCTATATCAATACTCATGATGAGTCTTATATCACTTTCGTTAAGTCCTTTTTGCTCCAAAGCTTTTCTTTTTTCTTCTAATGCCTCATAAAAATTGAATATCTGATTATTCTGTTGGATAACAGGAGTAGCATTATCAACTGAAAACTTTATTATATCTCCCGTAATAAATCTATCAATTTCATCTTTCGATTCCTTATACTTAAACAATCCTCTTCTGACATACTCAGGTAAATCTTCAGTATGCACGCATACTCCTTTATCTCTTTTCATCATGTACCCAAGATAAGCTTTTGCAATTGAAAGTTTTATATCACTTTTCAGTTGACCTATATTATTAGGACACTCATAAAGCAATAAAGCTTTCAAAGCATTTGAAGTGATCATAATATCAGTGTTAATAATAGCTGCTTCTTCTCTAAAGAAATTTTTAATAAGTTCAAATCTTTCTTCATATGTTCTTTCTGCTAAAGCTGGCAATTTAATCACCATTGGTATCCGCCTTATAAAAGTCCTAAGAAGAGTAGACTCAATATTTTCTGTTGTAGCGCATATTATTAAAACATTCGCTTTATGTTGTGTTTCAGATTCTCCAAGCCGTCTATAAAGTCCTTTATCAATCAGATAAAAAAGCATCTCTTGTCCTTCTGGTGGAAGTCTATGGACTTCATCAAGGAAAAGTATGCCACCATCTGCTTTTTCAACAAGGCCCATTCTATCCTTATCGGCACCTGTATACGCTCCTTTTTTCACTCCAAATAGTTGTGACATTAAAAGTTGCGGATTATTAGCATAGTCAGCACAGTTAAAAGTCACAAAAGGAGCGTTCCTTTTTATCCTTCCAATTTCTTTTGCGAAACTATACATGACCTCTGCAAACATGGATTTGCCTGTACCCGTCTCTCCAAGCAAAAGTGTATGAAGACCATTGGGAGGATAAATTATAGCAGCTTTTGCTTGTTGTACGGCATTTTTAAGGCTTAAATTAGCTCCTATTATGCTGTCAAATACATCTTTCACTACCATATCACTTTCATCAGAAACCATATCAAGTTCTTTAACCTTATACAAAACTGGTTTGCCTTCAACTTTTATAACTTTTCCTTCTCTAAAAAGGGTATTTAAATCGCTGGAAGCATTTGTTCTTTGTATATTAAGAGCATGTGCAATTTCCATAGCTGAAACTCCAATTATTTCTCCTCTTTCAGCAAATTGCTTGCTACATAATTCTTTTACACAATTATAAACTTTATCAATTCTTTTCACATCACTCGCCCCCTTTACGATACATTTTATCATAAAAGACAAAAAAATAATACACTTTAAAACACTTAATTTTTATCTTTACTTAGAGTATCTACTTAAATTTACAACCACCTTAAAAAAAGATGAATAAAAATAAAAGCGCCCCAATGAGCGCTTTCAATCCGCAACATTTCCATCACCTTCGTAAAAACTCGCCCTATAACTTTACATTACACTTTACATCATTTTTACATAAATATGCCCTAAAATATCTCCTGCAAGGTCTATTTTGTCAGCACAGTTGCTTAAATGCCTGAAAATCTCTCGCATTTTTAAAATATATTTTATGTCATCCTCTTCGAATAATTTCGCTAAATTTTTTCTGTATAAATTTTCTACTTCGTTCTCATATTTTTTTGCCTTTAATGCCTGTTCCATACCTTCTTTTTTATCTCTGTTAAGATTACATACTGATTTATAAATGAGGTCTGTGCTGTACTTTATCACCGTCACAATTTCCTGAAGCTCACCAGTAGGTTGCAAATTATATGCTTCCATTTCCTTCACAGTAGTGTTAGAATAATCTAATATATCATCAATAGCTTTAGATAAATTGAATATATCTTCTCTATCAAATGGAGTAATAAAAGTTTTATCGAGTTCATCTATCAACTCTTCTCTTTTTCTGTCTGCAATTTTTTCTAATCTATTTACCTCATGTCCATCTTCTATATTCCCTGTCATCATATATTTTTCCAAAGCACAAACTCCTTGTAATGTGAGTCTTGATTGCTCTTCCAGCAATTTATAAAAATCTGTCTCTTTGGAAAATAACCATTTAAATACATTCACTCTTTTCACCTCCCTCATAAAAGCTTACTCAAACCGTAAATCAAATAAGAGATTATAAAAGATACAGGAATTGTTATAAACCACGCCATAATTATTCCCCTAGCAAACTGCCACCTAACAGCAGTAGGTCTTTCTTTTGCCCCAATACCTAAAATTGAAGAATTAATTAACTGTGTACCGCTGATTGGTGCACCAATGATTGCTGCTATACTTACAACTAAAAGGGAAGAAAGCTGTGCATTAAAGGAATGAAAAGGCCTTACTCTGTATATTCCTGCTCCTACATTCTTGATTATTCTAAAACCTCCTAATATAAGTCCAAAAGAAATCATTAAAGCCGATATGTATTTTACATCAAATGGTACTTCAAAATTATGAGTTTGTCCCTTTATCATCATTAAAATAACGATTAAACCCATCCCTTTTTGGGCATCATTTGACCCCTGTCCTGCATTGAGAAAAAAGAGAGTAAAATATTGCAGTTTTTTAAGTATGTTATTCACTGCCGGCGTTTGATTTTTCAATATTTCTGATAAAAAAAACGTTATTAAATATCCCGTAATAAATCCTATTATAGGAGACAGAAACAAAGGAAGAATAGCTCTAAATAGTATACCTTGTACATTTATTGAGTTAAAACCGTATTCTAAGACAAAAGGTCCTAACATTCCGCCAATTAACGCATGAGAAGAACTAGAAGGTATTCCAAAATACCAGGTAATAAAGTTCCATATCATGGCACCAATTAAACCGCATAATATCAACAGACTGATATTGTAACCGCTTTTAAATAAATACTCATATTTTACAATATCCTTTGCCACTGTCTTACTGACATTAGTACTTATTATTGCTGTACCCAAAAATTGTGCAACAGCCGCGAGAATAAAAGCTTTTTTTGCATCTATAGACCTTGAAAATATAATAGTAGCAACAAGATTTCCTTCGTCGTGAAAACCAGTTACAAATATATAAAAAAATATTACTATAACTGCAATAAAATAAAAATCCATGACATCACCTCGAGTAAAAAAGCCATATTTAACTTTTATTTTATGCACAAATACTTAAAACAATTATATAAGTTATTTATATATACTTCAAATTTTTGAAAAACAAAAAGCATGTTTTAAAATTTTCCGCAATTGAGAACATGCTTTTTCTACAATACATATAAATATTTTTTATGAACAAAATAAATATGAGAAACTTCAAAATTAGGAGTGAGATTTATGGCAAAGGAAAATGATAAATACACAAAACCTCCAAAGCCGGATGACCGCTCAGACAATGTAGAAAAATTACAACAAATGATACACGATACTATAGAAAATTATAGAGAAGCAGAAGATTACCTAAAATTACACGCAGAAGAACTTTCTACTGAAGAAATAGAAAGGATTAAGCAGAAGAACAAAAATAGGCTGACAAGTATACAGAACATGAGAGAAGAAATAATAGATGAAGTACACGACAACGACAAAAAGCAAGTATAAAGAGGCGGATTACGCCTCTTTATACAATTTATTTAGTTCAATAGCAATTTTTGCGCCAACAAAAGCATTGTTTTTAACAAGTTCAATATTAGCTTTTAAACTTTCACCCTGTGTCAAATCTTTTATTTTATCTAACAAAAAGGGCGTTATTTCTTTACCTTTTATATTGCGTTTTTCTGCCTCATAAAGGGCATCTTCTATTGCTTTATCTATATAAGCCTTATCCAAGGCATATTCCTCTGGAATAGGGTTTGCAATCAAAACCCCACCTTTTAAGCCTAAATCCCATTTTGTCTTTATAATTTTTGCAGCCTCTATTTCGTCATCAACTTTGTAATCCACTTTAAGTCCGCTTTCTCTTGTATAAAAAGCTGGAAATTCCCAAGTTTTAAACCCTACCACAGGAACCCCAAAGGTTTCAAGGTATTCAAGAGTACGTGGGAGGTCAAGAATTGCCTTCGCACCTGCGCATACAACTGCTACATCTGTATTTGCAAGTTCTTGTAAATCAGCTGATATATCAAAGGTTTGTTCTGCTCCTCTGTGGACACCTCCTATACCTCCTGTAACAAACACCTTTATGCTCGCAAGATTTGCACAAATCATTGTTGCGGAAACTGTAGTGGCTGCACTAAATCCTTTTGCTAAAACTGCTGGCAAATCTCTTCTGCTGGCTTTTAATATTTCTTTTGAGGTAGCCATAAATTCGAGTTCTTCTTTGCTTAAACCTATTTTTATTCTTCCATTTATAATTGCAATTGTCGCAGGTATAGCTCCATGTTCTCTTATAATATTCTCCAAAGTTTTAGCTGTCTCAATGTTTTCAGGATAAGGCATTCCGTGAGATATTATAGTGGATTCAAGTGCAACAACAGGTTTTCCTTCCTCCATTGCTTTTTTTACTTCTTGAGACAAATTAATGAACTTATTCATTTTACAGTCTCCTTTACTATATTTTTTAATTGATTTTCATTTAAAAATGGATTTACTGTATAAGGTGAGGATATTGTAAGAGATGCCGCAGCAAGACCAAATTTTGCTGATACATCCAGAGGATAGCCATTAAAAATACCATAGACCAAGCCAGCGGTCAAAGCATCTCCTGCACCTGTAGCATCAACAATTTCGGCTTGATATGGTTCTATAAATTTTTCAACTTCTTCTGAAGAAATATATACCCCTCTTTCACCTAAAGTCACTATGACATTTTTGATACCTTTTTGTCTTAAATATTTAACTGCCTTTTTCATATCCTCATCATTTGCTATTTTAACTCCAGATATCGATTCAAGTTCTTCCTTATTTGGAGTTACATAATCGATTTTGTCAAGTACACCTATTAATTTTTTTGCTTTGTCGATGGAAACGGGCTCTGCCACTACAGGAATATTATTATTGTAGCAAAGCTCCACAATATATTTGATACTATCTTCAGGAATATTGGTATCAAAAACTACAATCTCACTATTTTTTATAACTTCTATCTTTGACTCAAGATATTGTATATTTAACTCTTCTAAAATGTCCATTCCCGAAAGAGCCACATCCATATCACCAATTGCATTAAGAATGGCAAGATATATACCTGTACGCCTTGTATTTGAAATTACAATTTGTTCCACATTCACTCCTGCTTGCCTTGTCTCCTCAAGAAGTCTTCTTCCTTCATCATCATTCCCTACAACAGACAAAAGCGTAACAGGTAAACTAAGCTGTGCAAGGTTGTGAGCAATGTTTCGTCCTACACCACCAGGCGCTATGTTTATGTGTCCCGGATTTGAAGTATGCTGCTTAAGCTCTGAATAAGGTTTACCTTTTATATCTATATTTGCTCCTCCAATTACAGTAATACCTTTAAAGTCCCTCACTACATAGCCTCTTCCTAATATAAAGCCCTTTTTCATGAGGTTTGCTATGTGCCCTGCAACAGCTGACCTGCTAATACCCATAAGCTTCGCCAATTCTTCTTGGGAAATCATAGGATTTTTCTTGATTAATCTTAGTATCTCTTTTTCTCTTTGTGTTAATGCCACATTCACACACTCCCAAACAATTATTTGTTTATCAAACATTTGCAAGTATATTATATCACAAAAATGCAAACAAAAAAACTGCTTATTTTAAAAAGCAGTAAAAACATTATTATCCAGAAAGCATACCAATTTTACTTAATAATAAATGATAAAATCACATAGCTAACAATACCAACAACAACAGGTGTAAATAGCTTCCTCGTAAAATATGCAGCTATAAATGTCGGTATTGCTGAGAGTAAATATATATTTGACAAATCTAGAAATGACTTTCCATCTTTGATAAAAATTACTGGAAATAAAAGAGCTGAAAGAACTGCCACAGGCACATACTCAAGAAATGACTTTACAGCCTGAGGAAGTTCTATTTTAGTTAAGCCATAAACAGGCATAAATCGCGGAATATATGTCACTAAAAACATTCCAATAACACTTATTATAAATTTCGTACCCATTTGTCAAGCAATACCCCCATTCCTGCACCTATTAATGCGGCTACAATGACATTTGTATTTCCCGGTAATACAAACATCAAAGTTATAGACAACAGCCCCGAAAAGACACTTATAAAAACTTTTTTATAACCTGATATTTGCATAAATAGCAAGGCAATATACATTGCTGGAAGTGCAAAATCAAGCCCTACGTTTATAGAGCCTCCTATCAAAGTTGCTGATACAGCACCTAAAAATGAAGCAAATACCCAGGCAGTATATGAGGTTAAAAATAGTTGGTAGAAATAACCTTCAGTGTATTTAGAGTCATTTTGCAAATCTGTAATCGCAACCGCATAGGTCTCATCCGTAATAAAAAAAGATAGTATTGGTATGTGTTTTCTCGGTATGTATTTCATATACTGGGACAGCGATGTGCTATATAAAAAGTGCCTCAAATTTACTATAAATATTGTAGATACCAGTGTAACAATACTTGTTCCTGCACTAAGCAAACTTATAGCAATAAATTGTGCTGAACCAGCATACACAAAAAGAGACAATGCCACCACTTGTGAAATAGTAAAACCGCTTTTCACACCAACGAGTCCATAAGCAAAGCCTATTGGCAAATACCCTAACACAATAGGTAATGCACTTTTAACTCCATTTATACTCTTTTTAACATCACTATCTACTATCACAATTACCTCACCATCACTAAAAAATATTTATTTTTTAAAAGCAGGAGTGAGCCTCCTGCCTTTAATTATTTCACAACAATATTTACAAGCCTGCCTTTAACAACTATGACCTTCTTTATTTCTTTTCCATCAAGGTAGGATTTTATTTTATCATCTGAAAGTGCAATCCTCTGTACTTCTTCGTCAGGAGCATTTGAAGGAACTTCAAGTCTTCCTCTTACCTTGCCGTTTACCTGCACAGCTATTTCTACAACATCTCTTTGTAGAGCTTTTTCATCCCACTTTGGCCATTTTTGATTGAAAACAGAATATTCATATCCAAGTTTTTCCCACATTTCTTCGGAAAAGTGAGGAGCAAATGGCGCCAAAAGCCTTATTAAATCTGCCACCACATCTTCATAAAATTCGATATTTTTAACTTCCACATCTGTGTCGTATTTATAAAGAGCGTTTACCAGTTCCATTATCCTCGCTATTGCAGTATTAAACTGAAATCTCTCTGCATCTTCTGTCACACTTTTTATAGCATAATGTCTCACATAGTTTAATTCATTTTCATCTTTTCCCATTTCGTCTTTAGTCTTGCCAGGATTGTTTCTTGTCTCAATAAATTTATCTATAAATCTCTCCACTCTATTGACAAATCTGGAAATTGCCTTAATACCATCATCATTCCATGGCCCACCTTCAGAATAAGCAAATCCAAACATCAGATAGAGTCTGAATACATCAGAACCGTATTCTTTAATGTATTCGTCAGGCGAAATGACATTTCCTTTAGATTTACTCATTCTGCTTCCATCAGGGCCCAATATTGTACCTTGATGCACTAATGATTTAAACGGCTCATCAAAGTCAAGATATCCTAAGTCTCTCAAAGCCTTTGTAACAAACCTTGCGTACAAAAGATGCATTGTCGCATGCTCTGCTCCACCTACGTACTTGTCAACAGGCAACATTTTATTTATCCATTCTTTATTGAAAGGCTCTTTGTCGTTTTTGTTATCGGGATATCTTAAAAAGTACCAAGAAGAATCTACAAAAGTGTCAAGAGTATCGGGGTCTCTTAACGCTTTACCTCCACATTTAGGACAAGTTACATTCATAAAGCCCTCATGCTTTTTAAGTGGAGACTCACCTGTTGGAGCAAATTCCACATCATAAGGAAGTAATACTGGCAAATCTTCTTCTGGGACAGGGACTATGCCACACCGTTCACAGTGAATGACAGGTATTGGAGCACCCCAGTATCTCTGCCTTGAAACAAGCCAATCCCTCAATCTGTAATTTACTTTAAACTCTGCTCTACCTTCTTGCTTTAATTTTTCTACAATTTTTATCCTCGCTTTTTCTGATTTCAAACCTGTAAATTCTCCACTGTCTACAAGCTCTCCATATTCGACAAAAGGCAAACTATCGTCTATATCTCCTATTCCTTTTATCACTCTTTTTATAGGAAGGTTGTATTTTGTTGCAAACTCATAATCTCTTTCATCATGGGCAGGAACAGCCATGACACATCCTGTTCCATATGTTGCAAGGACATAGTCTGCTATCCAAATAGGGAGTTTCTCTCCCGTCAGAGGATGAATTGCGTATGCTCCTGTAAATACCCCTGTCTTTTCTTTTTCAGTAGACAACCTTTCAATCTCACTCTGTTTTCTCGCGTATTCTTTATACTCTTCAACAGCTTGTTTATATTCTTCTGTAGTAATTAAATCTACAATTTCGTGTTCTGGCGCAATAACTACATACGTCGCTCCGTATAGCGTGTCAGCTCTTGTAGTAAATACCTTAAATGTCAGGTCTTTTCCGGCTACTTTAAATTCTATCTCTGCTCCATCCGACTTTCCAATCCAATTTATCTGCATTATTTTTGTCTTCTCAGGCCAATCAAGTTCATCCAGTTTTTCAAGGAGTTCTTCTGCATAAGCAGTTATCTTAAAAAACCACTGAGTCAAATCTTTCTTTGTAACTTCAGTGCCGCACCTTTCACATTTCCCATCTATAACTTGTTCGTTTGCAAGAACAGTTTGACAACTGGGACACCAATTTACTGGAGCTTTTTTTCTATAGGCAAGGCCTGCCTCAAAAAGCTTCAAGAAAATCCACTGCGTCCATTTGTAGTATTCCGGTAAGCAAGTTATTACTTCATAGTCCCAATCAAAAGTCGCCCCCATTTCTTTAAGCTGCTTTTCCATCGTCCTTATATTTTCCATAGTAGAATCATAAGGATGTATTCCCGTCTTTATAGCATAGTTTTCTGCAGGAAGTCCAAAAGCGTCAAATCCCATCGGATGAAAAACTTCATATCCCTGCATTCTTTTCATACGCGCCCAAGAATCAGTAGGTCCATAATTGTACCAATGCCCTACGTGAAGCTTTGCACCCGAAGGATAAGAAAACATTTCAAGGCAATAAAGCTTTTTATCTGCATTTTCAGGATTAAATTTGTAAAGTTTTGTCTCCTCCCATTTTTTTTGCCATTTTCTATCAACATCCACTGAGTAAGCCATAAACCTCCACTCCTATCTATGATTTTTTAGCAAACTCGATTTTATTAAAAAAAGTCTTTCATCTTTAAGAGACGAAAGACTTGCACTTCCGTGGTACCACTCTTTTTGGCGTAAAGCCCACTTAAACCTGTAACGGCGGTAACCGTGCATACCTACTACACTTCAGTATGCCTGCTCCGTGGCGAGTTTCGGCATCTTAGGCTACCGTTTTGCACCGACCAACGGCTCTCTTAAAGCTTACAATGCCTACTGCTCCACTTCATTGCATTTACAAATTGATTTGTACATTATTTTATTACAAAATAGAAATAAATGCAATATCATTTTAAACAATATTATTGTAAATCAGACACAAGTTGATGGTACTTTGTAAAAAAGTTTCTGTATGTAAGAAAGGTAACACTAAAACAGGAAATCGCTACTGTAGAGGCTAACATAAATGTAACCATTATCTGATATTTAACTGCCTCAATAGGGTCCACTCCTCCCAATATGAGACCTGTCATCATCCCTGGAAGTTGGACGATACCAAGAGTTTTCATACTGTCAACTGTAGGAATCATACCTGTCTTTATTGCAGTCTTTATCACTTTTTGTGCGGCTTGCCTTGAAGTTGCACCAAGTGACAAATACGCCTCTATTTCCTCTGACTTATTTTTTATTTCGTCTTTTAGCCTTGAAACAACAAGTCCTGAAGCCACCATTGAATTTCCTATTATCATTCCTGATACAGGTATAACTTCCTGGGGTCTAAAGTGTATATTCCCAAACAAAATAAGCAAAGAGATTGTAATCGCGGCACTTAAGGCAATTGAAAAAGTGATAAAATAAAAAACATTCGGTATTCCCTTCCCTCTCTTTGAAGCATTATTTCCAGCAACTACTATCATTAAGCTTACCATTGCCAAGGTAAATAAAGCATTATCGGCAGCAAATATGTAGTGTAAAATGTATCCCACTATTGTAAGCTGCACAACCGCTCTTATAGTACCTATAACTATTTCCTTTTCAATCCCCAGTTTTTGGTAATAAGAAACAAAAATTGATATTAGTACAAGACTTGACGCCAATGTCAAAGACAATACACTCATTTAACCTTCCTCCTTTAACTTGCTTTGTATAAACAATTTTGTAATTTCATTTTGGGGATTTGTAAAAAAATCATAAGTTTTTGCATATTCTACTAATATCCCTTTGTTAAGCAGTGCTGTGTAATCCCCAATGCGCTTAGCCTGCTCCATGTTATGAGTTATCCAAATAACCGTCAGATTCATTTCTTCCTTCAGCTTAACTATTAATTCTTCTATTATTTCTGTAGAGGTAGGATCAAGGGCTGATGTAGGTTCATCAAGTAAAAGAGCTTCAGGATTATTTGCAAGAGTTCTCGCTATAGAAACTCTTTGCTGTTCCCCTCCTGATAAATTTTTCACATCTCTTGTAGCATACTCATTATTCAATCCTACAATGCTCAAATAATACTCCACGTTTACATTTTTTTCGCCTTTAAGCATTGGACCATACTCAATATTGTCTTTAACTGTTCCTTCAAAAAGATGAGGCTGCTGAAAAACCATTCCAATTCTTCTTCTTAAGTCTATCACATCTATTGTTTTAATATCCACGTCGTCTATTAAAATACTGCCATGGGTTGGATCTATCAATCGGTTTATCAGTTTAATCAGCGTCGATTTTCCAGCTCCAGAAGGGCCGACAATAGTATGTATTGCTCCACCTTCAAACTTTACAGAAATGTCTTTTAATATCTCTTTTCCAAAACTACCGTAGCTTACCTCTTTAAATTCTATTTTATTCACATAAATCACCTCTACTGTAACAACTGTTACATTTACATTTAAATTGTATCTCTATCTTTCATTAAAGTCAACAAAGTAAAAAATTCTTTGCAACTTTGATATTTATTTGACATTCTTTTGTTAAAGTAATAAAATATAATTGACAATATGAGGTAATTGTTTCCCCATGCTATCCTGAACTGAACATTGCGAGGCAAGATTCTCAGACAATAAAGGAAAGGAGGCGATTTGTGTGAATGTAAAATTCTTAACAAGAACTGCTGTTTTACTCGCCATCACTTTAATATTTCAGTTCTTAAAAATGCCCCAACTAATAACAGGTTCTATCGTTAATGCAATGCTTTTAATCGCTGCTGGAACTGTAGGAATGTGGTCAGGAGTTATAATAGGACTTTTAACACCGGTAATTGCATTTTTGGTAGGCATAATGGGATTTCCTTTAATGATTCCTTTCATAATGATTGGCAATGGAGTATATGTAATACTTTTTTCAACGCAAAAAAACAAAGTAATAGGAATGATAGTAGGTGCTGTAGTTAAGTTTATATGGCTTGCTTTATCAGTAAAATATATAATGCAGCTGTTCAATGTAAAAGTTCCATTAAAAATTGTACAGGCTTTTACAACACCCCAGCTTATAACACCACTCATAGGAGGTATACTGGGAATTATAGTAATTGCATTGCTTGAAAATTACTTCAAAAAAGCGAAAGAACAATAATAAAAACAAGGGGAGAAAGTTTTATTCTCCCCTTGTTTGGTAAACTAATCCGGAGGCTTTTTATTTGCTGCAAGACCTATAGTAGCAACTACTATCATTAAAGCACCATCAATCGGTTCTGGTTTAAAAATTTTTATATATGCTTCTTTAAAAAGATATAAAGTTTTTCTTACTTATCTCGCCATGATCATGATGATGAGCCATATCTAAGCCTCCTTATGTTTATATAACAGAGTTTGACCACCTGCCACATCTGTCGCCCGTCATCGCAATTACTTTGCCATTTGCTTTAATTTGTATTATTTCACACTCGTTAGGACAAGCTTTGCAAATAAAGCTCGTTGTCTCAAACTTTTCCTCTGAAACCCCAAATCCTTTAAACCTAGTGTGATTGCCCGTTCGCTTCATTTCATCCTTTGCTAACATTGCGATACCTATCGCTCCCATAACATTGTAATACTTTGGAACAATTACTTCATGGCCTACTTCTTCTTCAAACGCCTTTTTTATCGCAATATTTGCCGCAACACCACCTTGGAATACAAAAACCGGCCTCAATTTTCTTCCTCTTACAAGGTTGTTCATATAATTTCTTACAAGCGCTTTTGAAAGACCTCTTAATATTTCCGCTTTACTAAAACCGTATTGCTGTTTCGAAATCATATCAGATTCTGCAAAGACTGTACATCTACCTGCGATTCTCACTTCTCGCTTTGCAGTCAACGCAATTTCCCCAAACTCCTCAATTTTTATTCCGAGTCTTTGCGCCTGGTGGTCAAGAAACGACCCTGTACCAGCAGCACAAACTGTATTCATAGCAAAATCAGCTATTGTCCCATCATTTATAATAATAAGTTTGGAGTCCTGTCCACCAATTTCAAAAATAGTACTAACATCTGGATGAAAGTGTAATGTAGCAGTAGCATGGGCAGTGATCTCATTTTTTACTACATCGGCACCAAGGACATATCCAAGAAGCTGTCTACCACTTCCAGTTACGCCAACCCCACCTATTTCTTTATTTGCCAATTCATTGTGTAATTTTGCTAGCTCATCCTTTACAGTGTCAATTGGTTGCCCAACATTTCTTACGTACGACTTGAATAAGACCTCGTTATTTTCATCAATGGCTACAACATTTATACTTACTGACCCTACATCAACACCAATATATATTTTCTCCACTTTTGTCTACCTCGCTATCCTTTTTCTGTGTTTTTTTAGTTTTATAACATCTAAAAAAGCTTCTATTCTCGTTAATACATTGGCAATCGCCATTTGCTCATCTACAGAAAGTGACAAAATTGGATAGTCATACTCTCTCATTATTTTATCTATCACACTTTGAGAAATAAGTTCTGGTAAACATCCAAAGGGTTTCAAGTGAATAACTCCATCAAATCCTCTTTCCATAAAATCAATTATTGCACCGACAGATTGCTTAGCATGGCCTCCAATTATTATCTCTATGTATTTTTCAGCTTTTTTCAAAATCTCGTGCTCTTTCTCCTTGTAAGAAGGCAAAGGTATCAAATTAAAATCAATCCATTCAGAAATATAATGGGACCTTTCAACCTCTGCACCATAACTATTTAAAACTTCTTCTATATTGCCATTTACAGAAGGTTCCATAACCACATATATTTCTCCCACTATTCCTATTCTAATTCTTTCTTCTTCCGGAACTTCACAAGTTTTTATACTATTTAATCTTTTAATAGCTTTTTCCTCAATAACTTTCACATCTTCAGAAGTTTTTATCTTCCTATACTCTTCTGCAATCTCATGCCATGCTTTAGTAAATTCACCTTTATTGCATTCATAAGCTCTTTTAACTTCAACAATTTTTTCTACTTTGTCCATAGATTTAGCCATATCGTAAACAGTTTTTACAGTTTTGAGAACTTTTCCCCAAGAATTATTACCTTTTATTTTTTTCACATTATCCATAAATCCCTTTAAATCTCTTTTAGGTTCGTCAAATATTATAAATTCAATGTCATAACCCATATTTTTGAGTATTTTCTTTTGAGCTTCTCCATAATAGCCCGCTCTGCAGGGACCATTCCCGCCAGAAGTTACTATAGTATCTGCTCCTAATTCGATAGCTTCAAGATACGTGCCTAAAATAACTTTTAGAGGAAAACAAGCAAATTCAGGGCTATATTTTACACCATAATTTATCGTTTTTTGAGACGGTCTCGGTGGCGTTACAACTTCGTGGCCAAGCAAACTAAACAATTTTTCATATATATAAGGCGAACCCATATAGGGAAATGTTATCTTCACTCAAATCACGCCTTCCTTAGACTTTTCTTCAGCTATAACAGAATCTTTATGCTTTTTTAACTTGATAAGGTCAGTAAAGGCCTCAACTCGTGTAATTATATGACTTTCACCTGTTTGCTCATCAATCCTTAAAGTCATAAAAGGTTTTTTATATTTTTCAGAATCTATAATTAAAAAAGGCTCAAGAATTGAATCAGGACCACAACCAAAGGCGGTAATATGAACAATACCGTCAATGTCGTCTCTTTCCATAAACTCATAAGCCGTACCTAAAAGCATATTAGTAAATTCCCAAAACATATTCTTTTTAAATTTTTTTAACTGCCGTTGTATTACCTTTTCTTCCATCATATCAAAAGTCACAACTTTTATGTTGAGCTTGCGAAAAACATTAAGCAAATCCATATTAACAAATCTATCATAAACATTATATACATAACCAATTAGACCTATAGTAATATCGCCATCATATTTTTTTGGTTCTTCATTTGTCAAAAGCTCATTTAAATCATAGCCTTGCTTATTTAAAACTCTAAATTCAAGCCATTTACTTCGAGCTTTTTTTAAAGCATTTTTTAAATCTCTTCTACTCACCCCTAATTTGTCAATAAAGACTGTGTAATTATGAAATTCCGCTATATCCGTACTCTTTGCTACTATACTATGGGTTAGAATTTTATCCTCAATGCCATCAAAAAGCCCTTTGATCATATCAGGTAATCCCATAAATTTAGGGCACATAAAAATACCTCTTCTTAAACTTACAAACCTTGGAATATATATATAATCAACATTCTTATCTAGCAAGTTTAAAATATGTCCTGTATATACTTTCATAGGTACACATATTTCAGCAACTGCCTCTTTCACACCGGCATCTAAAACACTCTTTGAAGTATCACCAGATGTGACCACCTCAAAGCCGAGGCTTTCAAAAAGAGTTTTCCAGAATGGATAATAAAAATAATACATTAAGGCTTTTGGAATACCAATTTTCATTATTTGTTCTCCTCTCCCAAAAACATCCTATATCATATTTTAAACCACTTCAGTCACTCTTTTCTACTCCCCTTACAAAAATTTCTATGGTTTTTTTGACAAATTCACTATCTCCAAAGCCAATTAACTTGTTACCATAAGAAACATTCATTAAAATAAAACCGAAATTCAGCGACATAAAAGCAAAGGCTAAAAGTTCAAAATTATCGGTATTTAATAATCCCTTCTCATACATTTTTTCAAAATATTTTATCAAAACTTCTTTAAAACCTTTTGGAATCTTCATCAAATATTCTTTCACTTCTTCAAAAATCTCTGGACTCCTTAAACCCATCATGATTTTAGCCTTTTCCTCTGTAAAGTTTTTATGATATTCATGTGCCAGCATAATTAAGTCTTCTTTTAAATTCCATATACATTTGTCCAATATTTTTTCATTTACAGGTTTTAATAATTCTAGCTCTTTTAATGCATAAAGCACTATATCTTTTTTGCTTCCAAAACATCTAAAAATTGTAACTTCATTTACTCCTGCTTCTTCTGCAATATTTTTTGTAGTTGTAGACTTATATCCTTTTTCAGAAATTAGTTTTAAAGTAGACATAACTATCTTTTCCTTCACCGAATCGCCCATCAAAACACCTCACAATATGTATGCAAGTAATTGCTTGCATACATATTATAACATATCTTTGCCATAAAACAAAAATGCTCTTTATTTATCTTCTTTCCTTATCAATCCAACACTCATACATCTTTTATTCTTTTCCCTTTGATTAACTAATTATTTCAACACTATAAACAATATATAAAAATATAACTTCGATTACCGCCAAATATTTAATTAAGCAGCAATCGAAGTTTATCATAGTTACTTTACTATACAAATCAACTTCCACTTTTCTCATCCTTCCATATAGATTATATTCGATTTTCCAAATATAGTTAAGTTAATTTTTTGTCAATTTAATCTTTGGGCTACTTTAAGCAAATATTCCTTAAAAAATTCTTCTTCATAATCTAAAAGTTCTGTATCGACATTTTCTATTGTATCTGTATACCAGTGGTAATTTCCTAGTCTGCCCTTTTCATCTTTTGCAAGAAACGCTATTGCATCAAATCCAGCGGCCATTGCTGGAAGAGCATCTGTAGGAAGGAGCAAATTTTTCATCTTTTGAACTTTGTCAGCGTGACCTTTTGCCATGTCCTCTGCTACGTCAAACAACAATTCACTCGCTCTTTTATAAAATACTATTCCTTCTCCCTCAAGATATGTAATTTTTCCACTTCCAAGATTGTCAAGTATTATAAATTGTGTATCTTTAGGAAGCTTTTTACCATACTTCTTTATAAAATTTTTCATCCCTCTTTCCCCAGCTTCTTCACTGCCAGTAAACAAGAATATTACATCCACATTGTCAGGAAATTTATCTTTGTTATTTATGTAGCAATTAGCCAATGCCAAAGTAAGAGCTGTCCCTGTCCCATTGTCATTAGCCCCCTGTGTGTATCTACCTGTCACTTCACATATAGCCATAAATATTACAGTTACAAAAACAATAAAAAGCCCAAGATACAACGAGATATAAGCTATAACATTAAGTTTTAAGGCTTTTAGCAAAATCCCAATAGGAACTAACCCAAATCCTACATAACAAATGTTATAAATAATACTCAGTTTATCTACAATTTTAGGATGAAACATAAGACTTCCTCTTTGCGTATCATAATGAGCTGATACAATTATTCTTTTGCTGCGGCTTTCATCAAAAGTTGTAAAAACATTTTGAGACAAATGCCTTGGCATTATGCTTGTTTCAATTGGCTTACCACTTACTTCTAATAGCAAAAGACTTATTGCAAATAAACTGAGTAAAAATGCTGCTATTTCTAAAGGTCTACCGTACATCAATGAGAATAAGCCGCAAATAAATAGCAAAACACCCACTTGTAAAGGAAGCATATAGAGATTATCTCTTGTAGTTTTAAAAGTCTGGATTTCAACTTTATAACCCATCTTTTTTAATTCATTTAAAATATAGTCTGCAGCTTGCTTTTCATTTTTTGTTGCGGAACCTCTATGTCCAAACTTAGTCAATTCTTTTAAATAGTAAATACTTTTCAAATTAAAAGCCCCCTTTCAATAGAATACTTATATTATGTATTTTTTACTGCGCTACATGCTCAATTTATTATCACTCATTATAAAGCGCTTTACCTATATGCTATTTTAGCTATACTTTCAAAATATTGTTAATATCCGACCTCCATTTATCTTAATAATACCACATTTGTAAAAAAAGCATACTCGAAAGCCAGGCTTTCAAGTATGCTTTAAATTTTTTATGGCCTCCCATTTCCTCTGTTCGGAAAAAGTTTTTGCAAAATATTCGAGTTCGAGTTGGTATCTTGTGTATTATCAGGATTTGTCTGAGTATTGCCATTATTATTAGGTGGTGTATTGGGTAATTGTTCATCAGGAGGCTGTGCGTTGTTGTTATTATTATCAGAAGACGGCTGCTGGCTATTATCAGGCGGCACAGTTTCATTAGTAGGTTCATTATTTTCTGGCAATATTGAAGTTGTGTCATCATATTCTGTCGGTACTACATACTTGCCATCTCGTGCCACCGCATTTTGCTCTGGTGTTCTTCCTGGTGGATCTATAAATACAGCATCTTTTACTAGGTCAGGAGGCGTTAAGTCAGTTGCAAGTTTTCCGTTTTGAGAATTTATTTTTACTGCAACATGAACACTGCAATAGGTAGTAGGCTGAGTACCCTGTGCAAAAATTTCAGTATAGGCTCTACCACCTCTAGGATCCAAATGACATAAATCTGTAGGAAGTTCTCCTGAATCTTTACATACTGTGGCAGAAATAATTCCTGGTGGTCTTACAAAATCTTTATATGGCAAATCTTTGTGTATTTGAAGCATCACTGTCTTCCATAACTGGGCAGGGTAAGTGCCTCCTACTACGTTTCTACCCGTTCTACTATCGTATAGTGATATGGAATTGTTATCATACCCCATCCACACAGTAGCAACATAATAAGGTGTAAATCCTGAAAACCATGCATTAGTGTACTTATCAGTAGTACCAGTTTTGCCAGCAACAGGCATATTGGGAAGTTTTGCACGAGAACCTGTCCCGTATTTTACAACGTCTTGCATCATGCTTGTCAATATATAGGCACTTTGCTCGCTTAAAACTACATGTCGTAAGGGTTTATTTTCTAAAATTAAGTTCCCTTCAGAATCTGTGACTTTCGTAAAAGTAATAGGTGTTGTATATACTCCCCCATTTGCAATTGCTCCATAAGCAGCAGCCTCCTGAAGAGGCGTGATACCCTTGTAAAGTCCTCCAAGAGCAAGAGCAGGCAAATACATGTCGTTGTCAGTTATAGTAAGTCCAAATTTTTTACCGTAGTTTGCAGAAGTAGCTATACCTATCCTATCAACAACTTTGACAGCTGGGACGTTTAAGGAATCAGTCAAGGCTTCCCTCAACGTTACAAGTCCTCTATAGGTAGAACTTTCATAATTGTGAGGGGTCCAATTACCAAAACTCGTTGGAACATCATCAACTACTGTTGCTGCTGTAAGACCACTTTCCAAAGCCGGGCCATAAACCGTCAGAGGTTTTATTGAAGAACCCGGTTGTCTATAAGCTTGAGTTGCCCTATTGAATCCTCTAACTATATTTGAGGAATCCCGTCCTCCAACAATTCCCTTAACCTCTCCTGTTTTCCAATCCATTACAACCATTGCACCCTGAACTTCTTCTTTAATCTTTGAATTAACGGGAAAAAGTTCTGGGTTTTTAAAAGCTTCTTCAATATAACTTTGTATTTTTAAATCCATTGTTGAATAAATTCTGAGTCCTCCATTGTATATTTTGTTTATTGCTTCGTCATGAGAAATACTGAGTTTTTTAGACAATTCCTCTGCTACATCATTTATAACTTGGTCTATAAAATATTTATGGTCATATGTGGTAAAATCCGTTTTCTTAAATTCCAATTTTTCTGCTATTGCTTCATCATACTGTTCTTTAGTAATATAACCTTGTTCAAGCATTTTCTGTAAAACAAGATGTTGTCTTTTTGTAGCAGCCTCTAAATTGGCATAAGGTGAATACAGTGACGGGTTATTAGTAATGCCAGCAATCATAGCACACTCGGCTAAACTTAACTGGCTTACATCTTTGCCAAAATAAGCTAATGCTGCTGCTTGAACGCCATAAGCATTTACGTCAGGTCCTCCAAGGTATATGGTGTTGAGATAAGCTTCAAGTATTTGCTGTTTCGAATATTTTTGTTCCAGTTGCCACGCAAGAATAGCCTCTTGTATTTTTCTTGTGAGCGTCTTCTCACTAGAAAGCATAGTATTTTTTACAAGCTGTTGTGTTATAGTACTTGCTCCTTGAACTGGTTTGCCTCCTGCTTTAATATCAGCAATAAGGGCTCCAATGATTCTTTTAGGATCAATCCCTAAATTATTTTTATAAAACCTTTGGTCTTCTATAGCAACAAAAGCATTCTGCAAATCTTTAGGTATTTTTTCTATAGGAACCCATAGCCTATTGTCAGCACCATGAAGTATTGCAACTCTCTGCCACTGACCATTGCTGTCCTTTGCATACACAATGGAGGATTGCCTTTGCGCTGTTAAAGCCTCTTGCGAAATCGGAGGAGTATTTTTAATTATAGCTAAAACTTTTCCTCCAATTGCCCCAATCCCAGCAAATATTAAAATTATGACAGCATATATTATAAACTTTAAAATGACCACTGCCGTACTTTTATTTTTCCCCTTTACTTTATGCTTTTTCCTTTCACTACGCTTTAAATTTGCGTTATTATTCATATTGATCCCCCATATTAAAAATTACTAATTTCTACTGTGCCATATTGATTATATCACAAATTATATCAATTTTTTATGACCAATTTGTAACAAATTATTAATTAATAATAAAAAAATATAAAAATCTATAAAAAAGCCAGTCAATAAATGACTGACTCTTTGAAAGATTACTTTGCTAATTTATATATATTAATGACATCTTCCTTTCCTAGTTTTACAAAATTACCAATCTTTTTGTTGCCATTGTCTGTACACTTATTGGCCATCTCTTCAAATCTGTCATCAGAAATACCTGCTTCTTTGAGCGTAACAGGAAGACCAATCTCTTTAAAAAATTCCGTCATGCGCTTTATGCCTTCTAATGCTATATCTTCGAGATTTTCATAAGGTAGGTCCACATCCCATACTCTTACAGCAAATTGTACAAAGCGATTTATATTATGCTTGTATACGTACTTCATCCAGGCTGGAAAGACAATCGCAAGTCCTGCACCATGGGCAATATCGTAAATAGCACTTAATTCATGTTCAATTTTATGGGAAGCCCAATCTCCTATTCTTCCTGTGCTTAGTAAGTCATTGTGTGCAATGGTACCAGCCCACATAATTTCTGCCCTTGCATTATAATTTGTGGGATCTTTTAGTACTATACGCACATTATTTATAACAGTTTTTAAAGTAGCTTCACAAAGCCTATCAGTCAAATCAACATTTTTGACATTTGTAAAATACCTTTCCATTACGTGTGCCATAATGTCTGCAACACCACAGGCCGTTTGATAATTGGGTAATGTATATGTAAGCTCTGGATTCATAATTGCAAACTTAGGTCTTATCAAGTCATGGTGAAATCCTCTTTTGTACCATCCGTTTTCATTTGTAATAACTGTAGCATCACTCGCTTCACTTCCTGTTGCAGGAATAGTTAAAATTACACCTACAGGTAAGGCCCTTTCAAGCTTCGCTTTTCCTACAAAAAAGTCCCACACATTGCCATCATAGGGTACACCCATTGCAATAGCCTTTGCAGTGTCAATGACACTTCCTCCACCAACAGCTAAGATAAAATCGATATTGTTTTCTCGGCATAATTTTATTCCTTCCTGCACAAGACCAAGCCTTGGATTAGGCTTTACACCTGACAGCTCTATAAACTCAATCCCAGCCTCTTTTAAAGAATCTACAACTTTATCATATAAACCAGTCTTCTTTATGCTTCCTCCCCCATAACAAAGCAGCACTTTACTGCTGTAATTTTTTACCTCTTCACCCACTTGATGTTCTGTTCCCTTACCAAAAATAATTTTTGTAGGGCTTGAAAAAACAAAGTTCTCCATAAAACCACTCCCCTGAAAGTTTTTTATCGTGTTGCCATATGTGAAGTTATCAAGATGTCAAAACACATTAATAAAAATGTCCTTTAGAAAATTATAACACAAAGGGAGAAAATAATGAAATATGAAAATAAGGAAATTTTTGTTAATAATTATAAATTGCAATCCTCAATTTTATCCGATGTTTAGCAAACCATTCTTCCATAATCATTTTTTTAATTATATCGACGACTTGTTTTGCAAATTGTTTTGTATAAGACAAAGGGGATGGTTCCTTTCATCCGAAAAATTCAGACAAGAGGAACCGTCCCCTTTGTCTCAGTCCCCTTTGTCTCACTTTGTCTCATAGTATTCCTCGGAATGATTCCTTCTTTTTATTTGAGCCTATCGCCGGGCAGCAGCATTATAATAGTCTCTCTCATAATTATAGGTTTAGCAAACATAAAAAAGGCAGGTAATTAAACTACCTTTTTCTCATTTTTTTAACTAGGATTTCTATGATTTGCTTTTAACTATATCTTAAAATTATATATCCTATATACAAAAATAATAGAGAAACAAATATATCTAATATATTTACTATATTTGCAAAAAATTTCATATCCATAGATATAATAGATTTAATAATTACAATAATGCTAAATAAGCCAATTATAGTAAATATTATTCCAACAATTTTTAACAATCTTTTTCTTAATTCCAATTATTAAATCCTCCTAACTCCAAAAATATTCTTTTAGAAAGCAATTATACTATCTTGCCTTATGCTACAAATTCAAATTCCTAACTATGTTATATTTTTTTTGTAATAATTCAAGTTTTGATTTCATTGTCATATCTTTTACGTTATTTAAATCATCGGCAAAAGCAAAGTTAAAAGATGGAAAGTAAGAAATAATACAACTAGAAGCAATGAAACTAACTTTTTATCAATTTTTTCCTACCCTTAATATTAAGTATTTTTTGATCAATTCTTTAGCGAATTGATTTCTTTACTTTCATTTTACAGCGATATTTTCCCAATGTCTACTATATTTTTGTATAGTTTTTTTATTTTTATGTAAAAACTATACAAAAATATAGTCTTTATGTTAATCAATCTCCATTAAATTTACTCGCTTTTACAACTTTTAAAGCAGGTTAATTACCTGCCTTACGAATTAGAATATTCAAACACCTCTGTTTCTTTTGAAATAAAGATTGTCAATTGGCAATACCCAAAGCCTCCATTGCCCTCTATATCTATTCCTGATGCCTTTTTATAATATACGGCCCATGTAACTTTTGAGCAATACAAGTTTTCATCATCGCTTTTATCTACCCTCCAACTGTAAGGTATTCCAACAAACTTAGACACTTTCTCAACTGCTTTGGCTCTCTCTTGCATTCAAAAATCTGGCTCTGCAGACAAATCAGACAAAGGGGACGGTTCCTCCTTTGTCTCATTATATTCTAGTTAAAACTAAAAGGCGGGCATTCAGAAAAATACCCACCCAAACTCTTGGCAAAGAACCAACACAAAAATACCCAAGGACTTTATCATCTGTAAAACTATAGTTTCTGGAAACTCTCGAATAATATCTAAAAAATGTTTTTGTTTATATAATTAAAAAATTTTTATATTTTAATATATTTCTATATATTTGTCAATTATAAGTAAAAAATATAGGGCAAATCTGGCTCATTTGTAAAACAATCATCAAAACCGCGAGGGTAATGATATTCAATTTTATCTTTATCGTCCGGATATACAAATTTGCCTCCTACTTGCCAGATAAAAGGTTTGAATTTATATTGCAATCTATTTTTCTTCATTTCGTATAGAACACTTATTTCTTTGGGATCTGCCTGAAAGTTAGTCCAAATATCATAATGAACAGGAATTATAACTTTTGTATTTAATGCTTCTGCCATTCTCAACACATCACATGCCGTCATTTTGTCTGTAACTCCTCTTGGATTTTCCCCAAACGATGCTAATGCTACATCAATTTGGTGATCATTTCCGTGTTTTGCATAATAATTAGAATAATGTGAATCACCACTGTGATAAATATTCCCTCCTGGAGTTTTAACAAGATAATTTACAGCTTTTTTATTAAGATCATCAAGTAGTCTGCCTTTTAAAGTAATTCCTTTCGGCGCTGTGATTGCAGCTGTCCGATCAAAAGATTCAAGTGCTAATATTTCAACGTCCTTAATTTTAATTGCATCACCCGGTTTTACAATAATACATCGTTCTTTAGGTACTCCCCAACTAATCCAGAGGTCAGCGCAAGTCTTTGGGCCTATAAAAGGAACAGAATCATCACAATTTTTAATAATAGCTGCTGCAACATTTATATCAATATGATCACTGTGATCATGCGTTGCCAACACAGCGTCAATTTTTCTAATTGCGAATGGATCTAAAACAACTGGTACGTTCCTAAGATTGGGTTGTAATTTCCTACCCCCTGTCATCCTAGCCATTTGATGATGTGCATCCATATATTGCTTTGTTTTTGTCCTTTTACCACTCCCCACCCAAAAATCAATGCAGATATTCGTGCCATTTTCAGTTTTAATCCAAATACCAGCACACCCTAGCCACCACATAGCAAAAGTATTAGGTTGGACTACTTCTTCTTCTATTTCTTCATTAAGCCATGTACCCCATTCAGGAAAAGTATTTAATATCCACGTTTCTCTTGTAATCTCTTCTATTTTAGTCATCTAGAAACACATCCTTTCTAAATACTTGATTTTGTTTATTTTGTTATACATTAAAAGTGAATATATATAATGGAAACGCCACCAGTATACTAAGAAGCGAAATCCCATTTCTTGAATAAAATAACCTAAGCTCAGAATCTTTCATTGTTATTTCGCCACCAGCAAATTCTGATATACATTTTTTCTATATTCCCTATTTTTTACAAGACACTGCATGTCTTTATATTCAATTCAGGGTTATATATAATATTTCTAAGATTAATAATTTTATTATATTGGTCTTTCTTGCTTAACTTAATTTTTCAATATCATATTATTTTAGCAAAACGTTCAAGGCCAAAAACTCTTTGATAATCACTGCAACGAGTTGAAAAAAATTACTTTACCGGGGTACATAATCCCAAAATCCTGATACTTATTTTTGACCATAGTAAGCATTGGAACCGTGCTTTCTGAAATAATGCCGGTCTAAAAGTGCTTTACATATTGGGCTTGCATGGCTATTGATGTTTTCCGTCATAAATGCGATTTTAGCTACTTCCTCCAAAACTACTGCATTGTATACAGCTTCTCCTGGATTTTTTCCCCAAACAAAAGGACCATGACCGCTAACTAACACACCTGGAACCTTAAGAGGATCCAATCCTTTTTCTTTGATAGTTCTTATTATGAGATTGCCGGTCTGTACCTCATAATCATTTTTTATTTCCTCTTCTTTCATCGCTCTAGTACAGGGAATAGTACCGTAGAAATAATCCGCGTGGGTGGTTCCATAAACTGGGATATCTCGACTAGCTTGAGCCCAAGCTGTAGCCCAAGGCGAATGAGTGTGCGTTATGCCTCCTATTTCTGGAAAAGCCTTATAAAGTGCTAAATGCGTAGGGGTATCTGATGATGGGCGATACCTACCTTCTATCACGTTACCCTCAAGGTCCAAAACAACCATGTGGTCTTCTGTCATTTCTTCATAGCTGACACCACTGGCTTTTATCACTACGAGACCCTGCCGGCGATCTATTCCGCTAACATTCCCCCAGGTGTATATGACCATGCCTTTATTTTTAATCTCTAAGTTAGCTTCAAGAACCTCCTTCTTTAAAATTTCAAGCATCAAAATCCCCCCTCTTTTAACCGAGCTATAACCCACTCCTTTGCTGAAATCACTTCTGCAACAGGATCCTGGGATTTCTCGGACCACATTTCAATTACAAAAGGCCCTTTGTAACCAAGTTTTTTCAATATGCTAAAAGCGGTCACGAAATCTACACATCCCGATCCAAAGGGAACATCTCTAAACTTTCCCTTACAAGTATCAGTAACTGCTAAAGTGTCTTTTACGTGTACAGCAACTATTTTGTGAAAACCCTTTTCGATCTCTTTTACTACATCATTATTCCACGCCGATAAGTTTCCCAGATCGGGGTATACCGCAAACCATGGTGAGTTAAACATTTCTTCAATCTCGAGATATTTAGTAATCGAATTTATAAAAGGAGTATCCATGACCTCCATTGCCAGCATAACTTGATACTTTTCCGCCAATTCTATAGAACGCTCCAATCCTTCAAAAAACCATCGTCGCGTTTTTGGGGTTGATTTTTCATAATAAACGTCGTATCCAGCCATTTGAATCACTCTAATGCCCGTATCTTTTGCAAATAAAATAGCTTTATGCATTAATTCCATCGCTTTGTCTCTTATTTGTTTTGAATTACTCCCCAGAGGATATCGGCGGTGACCACTAAAGCACATAGTCATTATAGGCACACCACTAGCGAAAATATCCTGAACTAGCCGAATTTTTTGCTCCTTTGGCCAGTAGAGTCTTTCCAAGCGTTCATCACTTTCGTCGATAGAAATTTCTACAAAATCAAAACCTAGCTCTCGAGCCAATTTCAGGCGGCAGAACCAGTCTAAATTTTTAGGCAATGCTTTCTCATAAATACCTATTAGATTTTCCATCTTACTTCCAATATTTCATGATTTCCTGTTTAAACTGATTCGCCGCCTGGTTAGGATATTTAGCCTCTCGGATTGCCCTTCCAGCAATAAAGACGTAAATAGGTAGGTCCTTAAATAGTTTAATATCTTCGGCGGTAATACCTCCAGTAACCGTTACGTTAAATCCCATGCTGCAAAGTTTTTCAATTTTATTTAAATCTTCCGGCCCCCATTTTACTCCAGATGCTTGAGCATCCCGCGACCGGTGATATACGACCTGTTTTACTCCTACGCTTCTCCATTGCTGCGCCTGATCAAAACTCCAGTGTCCAATCAATTCGATCTGGATATCTTTCTCTGCCTGCCTTGCAATCTCCAAGGCACCTTTAACTGTTGAAATGTCAGCAGAGCATATAACCGTCGTCCAATCAGCTCCGACATCAAACATCATAGACGTTATTATTTTCCCAGCATCAGCTATTTTTGCATCTGCAACTATTATCTTGTTTGGATATAAAGTTTTAAGGTATTTTACAACTCTTTTTCCCTCAGAACAAAGTAGAATAGTTCCAACTTCGATAATATCTATTTCGTTAACCACATCTTTTATATCAGTTATTGCTTCAGAAAAACTAGCATTGTCTAAGGCAATCTGTAATTTTGGAAACATTTTAAACCCTCCCTTAAAGTCTCATCAAATATTCCTTGATCTTTTCCTCAATTTCTTTTTCGGACATAAGATTTATCAACCCAATTATTTTAGTCCTATTATTATCAATACAACTAAAATTCGACATTAAGTGCTTAGGGCAAAATATTACATCGTAATTTTCACCAACCGATTTAGCTTCTCCCACACTCATATGATCGACCTTTGCTGATATATTCAGCTTTTTAAGTGTCTTTTCTATTTTCATTTTTATAAGCTGACTCGATCCCATCCCATTTCCACAAGCCGCAATTACTCTGAGCATTTCAGCACCTCCTCATATACCTCCTAAGTAGCAGTAAAAAACTAAGTTACAGTACATCAAACCCTCACGCGTGAGGGTTTGATGTATAACGTCGGTGTCATACCAGGCACTTTGTAACATTCTAAATACAAAAGGAAGCTAACCTACCTCAAAGTAGTGGTCTTTACTTTTAGTATACTGGAATTGAGGAATAAGTAGCATCAAGATTATTACTGCAATTATGCCTAAAACATGCAATTTACCGATAATTAAACCTATAACAGGCCATAGAGTATCCCAATCAAAGTTGCCGTGCCATCCACCGTATTGATACAAACCGAAGTACATAGCTGCAAAAGCTCCTCCTAACACCTGAATTATGCCCGATAAAAAGGTTAATATGGCAGCAGCCTTGAAACCGCCTTTTTTGTTGGCAAAAACAGCCAAGGTCGCATTGTCAAAAAATACTGGAACAAATCCAGGTATTATCATGATTGGCGACTTAAAGATGAATAGTGCCGCTACAGCTAAAAACTGGCCAATAGCTCCAAAGATGAATCCCCATAGTACTGCATTGGGAGAAGAAAATGCATAGGTAGCAGCGCAGTCTACAGCGGGTAGCGAACCTGGAAGTACTCGGTCCGCTATGCCTTGGAAAGAATTGACTAGCTCAGCTACAAACATGCGCACACCACTCATTAAAATCACAAGATAAACGGCAAACATGAGGGATTTAGATACTATATAAGTAGGAAAAGCTAGAGTTGGTGTAAAACTACTGTCAATTTCTCTCATAAATGGTTCCCCTAGGATTATCATGATGGTCCCGAAAAATACCAGCATCAGTGTCCCTGAGGCTACCACGTTGTCGTTAAACATAGAAAGCCATCCGGGCAGTTTTAGATTTTCTACAGACTTTTCCTTATCCCCAATTTTACCAGCTATTTTATCGCTCAACCATACACCAAGCATTTGCTGGTGACCTACTGCAAAACCAGCATTTCCCGTTAAATCCCGAGTAGCTTCCACTGTCAAATTCGAAAAAACAGCCCAATATGTTCCTACTAGAAGACCTACAAGAATTGCACCCTGCACATTTCTCATAGCTGGTAATGCCAGAAACACCAGCCACGTAGCAGTAGTAGCTTGTTGAACCATAATATGACCGGTTATGAAAAGCGTTCTAATCTTTGTATGTTTCCTGAATAAAACTAGTATTATATTCCAGACAAAACCTATCAGTAGGGAAATTAGTGTCCACGAAGATGTAAGGCCAATACTCTTCAACCCCTCGTTCACCGCATTCAGACCAAAATAAGGGTCAATAACAGCAGCATTAAGATTAAAACGCTCATTAAGCCCTGCTAGGATAGGACGAAAAGTAACGACTAAACCGCCAGCACCGACGTTTAAAAGCATATATCCAACAGTAGCTTTAATAAACCCTCCAAAAGCTTCATAAAAAGGCTTTCTGAGAAGAAGGTAACCTATCATTACAATCAACCCTACAAAAAATTCGGGTTTTGTGAGGATATTATTGGAAAATAATTCAAATCCATGAATAATTATTTGCATTGCATAATCCCTCCACTTTCGTTACTGGTTTTTGTTATTGGTCTCTGTCAAGAGCCAGCACTAGTTGTCACGAAACCTCTACCCCTTGAAATTCCGGCAGATAAGCTATACTAGTTTTGAACCAATCCTTTGTAAGCGGTACTACCTTACAATTCCAGTTTTCAGAGTCCACATATCTTATTCGTCGCTACCAAAACAAACTATCTTTACTTGCTTTTAGATATAAATACTTCCTTAAACACACCTCCTTTATTTGACAAAATATCTACTTAATCAAATTTACCACTTCTTCAACGTCACTTGCCTCACATATTGTTTTTACCGTATTCTCATCCCCCAAAAGCTCCACCAATTCAGACAATGCTTTAAGGTGTGAAGAATGGTCAATTGCACAAAGAGAAACTACAATTTTTACTGGATCGTTTTCTTTATTGCCAAAGTTAACAGGATTTTTTAGTGTAATTAAGCTCATGCCTATTTTTTTTGCACCTGCTTCTGGTCTTGCGTGAGGCATTGCTATTCCTGGTGCAATGACAATATAAGGGCCTATTTCTTTTACAGTGTTTATCATTGCGTCAATATACCTCGGTTCAATTGCTCCGCTTTTCTCTAATAACTCACCTCCTATCCTCACTGCTTCTTCCCAATCTTTTGCTTCAACATTTAGTTTTATAGTCTCCTTCGTCAAAAGGTCTTTTAACACTGGTTGTACAACTCCTCTCGCATTTTCATATGATGCTTTATTTAAAAATTTTGATAAATCTTCCATCAATTTTTCACGATTGTTTATGACACAATGCTTTTCTATTATTTTTATCAAATCGTCAATAACTGTATGTTGCACCTTAGGTTTAATAATAAGACTTTTTAATAATTCTATGTCTTTTTCTGTAAGAAGGGGATTTACTTCAATAGCTTTAATACCTTCATAAGGAATCGGGACAGTAGATACTATTAAATCTATATCTTTTTCTTTCAATATTTCTTTTACCTGATGGCATGCAACAGTATCTACTATATTTACATCAAAAACTGATTGTAATCTCGAAGAAAGAAGTTTCGCCGTACCTATTCCTGTACCACATACGACGAGTATATTAAGCTTTGGTGCTTTAGCAATGTTTAGCTTTTCAATCGCAGCGCCAAAATGTATTGTAAAATAACCTATTTCTTCGTCATTTAATTCTTTGCCTGTATAATCTTCTAAAGGTTTTAGACTTTCTTTTACTATCTCAAACAATTTTTTATAATTTGCCTTAATTTCATCCAAAATAGGATTTTTTAATTTAAGGCCGTGTCTTAACCGGTATACTGTCGGTCTTAAATGGTCTAAAAGCCCTTCAAAAAGCTGCCTATCTCCTGACAAATCTTGATTTATTTTGCTGCTAACATTCCTAATAATTTTTTCTGTTAATAGCTGATACTCAACCCAATTTTCATTAGCGTAAGGTCGCGTTTTTGTAACATTGCTTCCTAGAAGATGGACTGTAATATATCCAATTTCATCATGTGGAATAGAAACCTTAAAATGGTCCTCCAACATTTTTGCAATATTTGATGCTACAGCAAACTCTTTTGTAATTTCTAAAGCTTTTAATTCTTCTTTTGGCATAATTATGTCTTTCCCAAGTTGTATCCTTTTAATTGCTATTGCTATGTGTATTACAAGGCCAGAAAATGCAGCATCAGAAAAAACAGTTTCCAGTTCTCTTTCTGCTATTTGTATACATTCTTCGATATAAGGTATGTCTATATCTTCAAACAGCTTGGTAATTTGTTTATCAATTCCTACACTAGAACGAGTATAAATCGGAGATTTTACAATATCCAGCGCCTTATTAACGTCAATTACCTCTGTTAGAAGTTCTATCGCGGCTCTTCGTAATCGTTTTTCATCCCCCACAACTTTGATTCCATATTTCGGTACAGACTTTAACTGAAGTCCATGACGTGTAAGCCACTCTCTTACATCCTTTAAATCTTTTATAATGGTACTTCTTGACACCATCAATTTATCTGCAATGCTATTGATAGTGATGTAGTCTTTTTGCTGTATAAGTTCACTTAATATGATATTTACTCTTTCTTTTTGAGATAAGTTGTAATAATAAATATTAAGATTATCAAGAAGAGATAAAACTTTATTTCTGTGTTCCAATAGTTCAGAAAATTTCACACCTACATTCGGTTTTCGCATCAATTGTGGCAAATTATTGTACTTTAAAAACTCATCGATTGTATCAAGGTCATATCTTATAGTTCTACTGCTTACATTGAATATTTTTGCAAGGTCAGAAATTTTAATAGGCGCATTAGAATTGATAAGTTTAACAAGAATTTGAGTACATCTTTCATTGAGTGTGATAATTATCACCTCTTTTATTTCAAATTATACTTTATTTCTACGATAATGAAAAGCTTAACATTTTGCAATTTAAATGTGGCAAAAGTAAACTAAATAAAAAAATAATAATAAAAATGCAGAAGGTATGCTATTCACCTTCCGCATTTTATTTTTTAAAACTTGGACATAAACTCTTTCATTCTTTTTACTGCTTCCTCTAGGTTTTCCATAGAGGTTGCATAAGCCATTCGAACATATCCTTCCCCATTTTCTCCAAAGGCGTTTCCTGGCACAACTGCAACTTTTGCCTCAAAAAGGAGTCTCTTAGCGAATTCTTCTGAGGTAAGACCTGTCTTTTTTATTGATGGGAATATATAAAAAGCACCTTTTGGTTCAAAACAATCAAGCCCCATTTCTCTCACACTTTGAAGTAAATACTTTCTTCTTCTGTCGTATTCTTCCCTCATCTTTAAAATATCTTCATCCCCATTTTTTATAGCCTCAATTCCAGCATACTGGCACATTGTAGCCGCCGCTGTTACACTATATTGGTGAACTTTTGTCATGTGTTTTACAAAATATTCCGGTGCAGCTATATATCCCAGACGCCATCCTGTCATCGCATATGACTTCGAGAAACCATTTATAGTAACTGTTCTTTCCCACATGTCTTTTAAAGAAGCAAAGCTTACGTGTTCAAAACCACTATATATTAGCTCAGAATAAATTTCATCAGTAACCACAATAAGGTCATGTTTTTTAACTACTTCAGCTATCTTTTCCATCGCTTCTTTTGGCATTACTGCGCCAGTTGGATTATTAGGATATGGTAAAATTAATACTTTTGATTTGTCCGTAATGTACTTTTCTAAAACATCTGCCCTTAATACAAAATCGTCCTCCTCATATGTGGGAACAAAAACGGATTTAGCACCTGCAAGAATCGTGCAAGGGTTATAGGCTACAAATGAGGGTTCTGGAATTAATACTTCATCTCCTTCTTCTGCCAAGGTATTTAAAGCGACATATATAGCTTCTGTAGCCCCAATTGTAACTAAAATTTCAGTTTCCGGATTGTAAGAAAGGTTATATCGTTTCTTAAGATAATTCGAAATTTCTTGCCTCAATTCAATAAGTCCCGGATTCACAGTGTATCCTGTTTTACCTTCATCGAGGGCTTTTTTTGCTGCCTCTCTTATGTGCTCGGGCGTCACAAAGTCTGGTTCTCCGATAGCAAGGGATATCGCTCCAGGCACCTCTTTCGCCATGTTAAAGAAATATCTTATGGTAGATATTTCTATAGATTTTGCTCTTTTTGCCACTCTGTCTTCAAAGTTCATCTCTAATCCTCCTAAAATAATAGTTTTATTAATTATAGTTCTACAGAAATCTTAAAAATCCTCTATTTATTCACTTGTAAGATTTTAAATAAAAATTCAAAATATGCGTATCTTTTAATTTTTTATGGTATAATGTTTATAAGACAGTGAGGATGAGAAATGAAAGGAAGAAATCAAATGTCACAAAAATATGACATTGCTATGAAAAATATCTTTTCTGACATGGCAGATGATATAATGAGTTATTTTTTGGGACTTACGTCCGTCAAAATAGATGAACTTAATATAGAGTTCGCAAAAATTGAAAAAAGAGAAAGTGATATGATATTCAAATGCACCACAGACACAGGAGATATTGCTGTACACATAGAATTTCAATCAAGCAATGACAATAAAATGCCATATAGAATGTTAAGATACGCAATTGAAGTAATAGAAAAGTATAATCTAATGCCTTATCAGGTGGTAATCTATCTGGGTAGACATGAGCTCAAGATGGTTGATAGCATTAATTTTAATTTTAGCAAAGAAAATTTGCTAAATTACAGATATAAAATAATTGATATCGGGAATATAAAATTTTCGGAGATAACACAAACTAATTATTATGATTTGTATTCGCTGCTTCCGTTGATAGATAAAAAAAGACGTGAAGAAGAAGGAGAAAAATATCTGGAAAAATGCGTGAAAGCAATAAAAAACATGCAAGTAGATATAGATAAAAAGAGGAACATAGCTTTTAAAGCAGAAATATTGGCTGGCATAGTATATAAGAAGGAAGTTATTGAGAGAGTATTTAGGGAGGTGGAAAAGATGTTTAGACTAGAGGAATCAGAAACATATAAAATGATAATTGAAAAAGGTATAGAAAAAGGTATAGAAAAGGGTATAGAAAAAGGTATAGAAAAAGGCAAAAAAGAAGGAAAAATAGCTGTAGCAAAAAAATTATTAGAGAAAGGGATGGATATTGACGAAATAGCGGAAATTACAGAGTTATCGAAAGAGGAAATAAAAAAATTGTTGAATTAAAAATGTTTTAGAAATCACTGAACTCTCAAAAGAAAAAATAGCAAAATTAATTAAATGTCAAAAAACACTCCACCGCAAAAAGGTGGAGTGTTTTTGATTATTATTCAACAATCACATCTGACAAAACTAATTTTACTGGATTTGCTAGTGAATCTCCTACTGGGCAAGTCTTTTCTATAAATTTAGCAAATTCCTCTACTTTTTCTTTTGGGGCATCTGTTTTTATGTGCATTTTAAATCTTATCTCTTGGAATCCTGGTCTTACACCAGCTTTTCCCATAAATCCGTCTGTATCAAGGTCTCCTTCTAATTCTACCCAAAAATCTTGTAAATTTATACCCTTTGCCTTTGCAAAAACTGATGCCACAATTGTCTGGCAAGAACCTAAAGCGCAAAGCAAAGCCTCTACAGGATTCATTCCTTTGTTTGTACCGCCTAGCTCTTTAGGCTCATCTAAGATTATTTTAAAGCCTCTTACCTCGCTTTCAACTGCTAACCCCTCTGGTAACTTTCTTGAAACCGCTTTGAAGGTTTCAATTGCCATTTCAAACTCCTCCTTTTATTTTTTAAATTTTATTTATTTCGGAAGCTCTATAAGAGCTCTGAAAGCATATAGATAAATGGCGTTAAAATTACACTTTGTGTATAGACTCCCCAAAAATGTCCTTAACAGCTTCCATAATCGTTTCGCTCCTGGTAGGATGGGCATAAACCACTTTCTTCAAAGCTTCCGCATTCACACCTTCTTGGCAGGCTGTTGAAAGTATGTGAATAAGTTCAGAAGCTCCACTACCTACCACCCAGGCGCCAACTACTTCTCCCTTTTCATTTGAAATCACTTTTGCAAAACCTTCTGTCTCTCCATATGTCTTAGCCCTTCCGTTGTGCTCAAAATTAAATCTTCCTACTTTTACCTCTTGAAATTTGTTTCTCGCCTCTTCTTCAGTATAGCCAAAATACCCAATCTCTGGCTCTGTAAATACTGCTGCAGGTATCTTCATATAATCTAATGTACTTGATTCACCAAAAATATTATCTACTGCTACTTCTCCTTGTGCTGATGCAACATGTGCCAACATCATTTTGCCTGTGACATCACCTATAGCATAAACCCCTTCTACATTTGTTCTCATGTGCTTATCAACTTTAATAGCTCTTCCTTCAAATTCTAATAGTTCCGTAATTGGGCCAATATCTGTATTTAACTTCCTCCCTATAGACACAAACACTTTATCTGCGTATATGCGCTTTATATTTTCACCATTTTTAACTGTTACTATACTTCCTCCGTTTTCTTCTTCATCTATTCTCTCAACTGTTGAAGAAGTATATATCCTGATTCCTCTTTTTTGAGCTATTGCCCTAATAAAAGAACTTACTTCTTTATCAAGGGTGGGAAGAATGTCAGGCATCATTTCAACAACAGAAACTTTTATTCCAAATTGATTCATTATAAAAGCAAATTCCATGCCTATTACCCCGCCACCTATAATGCATAAACTTTGTGGCAAAGAGGTCATTTCAAGAATAGTATCACTATTCATGACATTTTTGGAGTTAATGCCTTCGATAGGAAGTTCAGCAGGTGATGACCCAGTTGCAATGATAATATTTTTCGCTTTAATTTTGTTTTCTCCAAATAGTACATTCTTTTCTTTGTCAACTTTTGCTTCAGCGTAAAACAAGTCCACTCCATTGGCTTTAAGTAAAGCATTTATGCCTTCAACAAGCTCTCCTACAATACCATCTTTTCTCTTTACAACTTGAGTATAATCAAAAGAGTTTACTTTTACATCAAATCCAAATTCTCCAGCTCGTTTTAAAATGTCATACACTTCGGCAATTCTTGCATAAGCTTTTGTTGGTATACATCCTCTATTTAGACAGGTACCACCCAATTTATCCTTTTCAAATAAAGCTACTTTTGCACCTTTTTTAGCAGCTTTAATAGCAGCAACATATCCTCCAGGACCTGCCCCTATGACAGCTAAATCATATTCTTTGTATTCATATTTAATTTCCTTTTGGGTGACAGAAGGCTTTACTTCTTCAGACTGTGTAACTATTGCAATAACATCTCCCGGCTCCACTGTACTCCCAGGATGGCAAACAATTTTTGAAATAATGCCTTCATAGTCACTGTACACTTCAAAATTTACTTTATTTACTGCTATATCACATAGACAAGCCCCTTTTTCTACGTATTGTCCTTCTTCCACGTACCATTTTGTAATTCGTCCACTTTTCATCGTATCTGAGAAAGCAGGTACTTTTATTTCTATGTCCATCTATATATACCTCCAATTCTAAATCGTATCTTCTGCATGAGCCCCCGTTAGGGGAGGGGTAAGTTTGATAAAATAAAAACGTCATTTATTTAACAATTTCTTCTATATATATCTTATCACTTTTTAGTTAAAAATTCAACAATCCAAAGGTATTTTTTATCAAAACATCACTTCTATTAAATTGTCAACAGTTATGTTGGCCAAATAATCGTTTATATCAATATTTGAAAGTACTTTTTTTATTTCCTCTTCTGAATGCTTTACTCCTTTCAAAAGGTTTTCTACCTCTGAAACATCGTATTTTCCAAAAAAGTCCCCGCAAATTTTTACATCTTTTATTATTCCCTTTTCTACATTTAAATTTACCTCAACGGTACCACCAGCAAATTTTTTCTCATTTTTAAATTTGTAATCTGGCGATGTTCCAAAATTCCATTCCCACGTGCTATACTTTTCCCTAACCAATTTCTCTATTTTTTTTATGTCTTCTTGCGTAAATTCATACATTTCACTTCCACCGGTTTGTTCTCTAATGTGATTCATAATGAGGTCTATAAACTGTTCTATTGTAATAGGCTCTTTTAGATGCTCACTTATGTTTGTAACTCTTTTAGACACAGATTTCACACCTTTGTCTTCAAATTTTACAGGTCGCACTTTCAGTGCCGCTGACAAATCCGTAATGCTAGAAGAAAACAAAAGTGTTCCATGGTGTAATATTCTATTTTTGTAATAATACTGCGCATTTCCCGAAATTTTTTTACCGTCAATTGTTATGTCATTTCTCCCAGAAAACTCAGCATTGATAGAAAGTTTTCTAAGCACGTCTATGATTGGCTGTGTAAATCTTTTAAAATCGCTGAAACTACTGACATCCTCATTGACTATAAAAGTAAAATTCAAATTGCCGAGGTCGTGAAAAACCGCTCCCCCTCCTGATAATCTTCTGACAACTGGAATTTTATGTTGTCTTACATAATCCAAATTTATTTCTGCCAGCGTGTTCTGGTTTTTGCCTATTATAATACTGGGTTCATTCCTCCACAGCATGAAGCATTCTTCTTGGAATTCTTTTAAAATATATTCTTCGGCAGCTAAATTAAAATAGGGATTTGTGTTTTTATTGTAAATATATAACATACCCACCTCTCCTCGTTTTAGGTTAACGATTATTGACTATTTGATGGAATATAATATAATAAAAATATAGCAATATTTTAAAAAAATTGAATACTGTTCTAGATGATGATAGCGAGAGATATCTTTAAAAAAAGATAGCCGAAGGGGAAATATAAAGGCCCGCCAAGCCTTTATAGAAGCTCTCAGGCAAAAGTATCGCTATCGGATAGGCCTCTGGAAAGCTCGCAAGAGCACCGAAGGAGCAATACTTTAAGTAGAAGCTCTCAGGTTAAAAACAGAGGAGTTATGATGGCACCTAGTCTTTTTGTGCTCATCATAACTCCTCTTTTAAATTTTGTGAAAGGGTGTGGTATGTTTGGATAGTCTCAAAAAAACACCTCTTTTTGACCTTTACAAAAAATACAATGGAAAAATCATCGACTTTGCAGGATGGGCTCTCCCTGTTCAATTTGAAAGCATAATCTCTGAACATGAAGCTGTAAGAAACGCTGCAGGACTATTTGATGTTTCTCATATGGGAGAAATAATTGTAAAAGGAAGAGAAGCTTTTGCCTTTTTGCAAAATCTCATAACAAATGATTTGTCAAAGCTAAAAGAAAACCAAGTCCTTTATACTTTCATGTGCAATTACAATGGCGGCGTTGTAGATGATTTATTAATCTACAAATATTCTGATGAACACTTCTTACTTGTTGTAAATGCGGCTAATATAGAAAAAGATTATAAATGGATGAATGACAACAAAGGAGTATATGCGGTAGAAATAAATAACATTTCAGATGAAATTTCAGAGCTTGCAATACAAGGTCCAAAAGCAGAAGAAGTACTTGAAAAACTTACAGACACTGACCTTTCTCAAATTAAATTTTTCTACTTCAAAGACAATGTCAAAATAGCAGGTATAAACTCCTTAATTTCAAGAACTGGGTACACAGGTGAAGACGGATTTGAAATTTACATCCCCAATAAATACGCAGTAGAATTATGGGAAAAAATAATTGAAGTTGGAAAAGAATATGGACTTAAACCAGCAGGTTTGGGAGCAAGAGATACATTAAGGTTTGAAGCAGGTCTACCTCTTTATGGAAATGAACTTTCAGAAGAAATAACTCCTTTAGAAGCAGGTTTTGAGTTTTTCGTCAAATTTGACAAGGGCAATTTTATCGGAAAAGATGCTCTATTAAAGCAAAAAGAAGAAGGGCTTAAGCGTAAAATCGTGGGATTTGAAATGATAGACAATGGAATTCCAAGACATGGTTATGAAGTGCGGGCTCACAATCAGAAAATAGGCTATGTAACAACAGGGTATTTCTCTCCTACACTAAAGAAAAATATAGGTCTTGCATTGATTGATGTAAAATATGCAAAATTAGGAAATCAAATTGAAATTGTAGTAAGAAATAAGCCACTTAAGGCTTCAATAATAAGCAAAAACTTTTACAAAAAAAATTATAAAAAGTAAGGAGGAGGTATAATTATGGAAGTTTTAGAAGGCTTGTATTACTCAAAAGACCATGAGTGGGTTAAAGTAGAAGGTGATAAAGCATACATAGGAATAACTGACTATGCTCAGCATTCTTTAGGAAACATAGTGTACATCGAGCTTCCAGAAGTAGGTGCAGAACTTAATGCTGGGGATGTACTTGGAGTTGTAGAATCTGTAAAAGCTGCATCTGATGTTTACACACCTGTAGATGGAAAAGTACTTGAAGTAAACAATGCTATTGTTGATGACCCATCTTTAGTAAACAATGACCCCTATGGTAGTTGGATGATATTAGTAGAACTTAAAGATAGATCACAGCTTGAAAATCTAATGACAGCTGAAGAGTATAAAAAATTCTTGGATGAGGAGTGAGAATATGTTTCCCTACCTTCCCATCTCCTCTCATGACGAAAAAGAAATGCTTACGAGCATAGGAAAAAGCTCTGTAGAAGAACTATTCGAAAACATTCCTAAAGAAGTACGTTTAAATAGATCCCTAAATTTGGCTAAACCAATGTCAGAAATAGAGCTTAAAAGACATATTAAAAGATATGCTGAACAAAATAGAAATCTTGAAGAATTGATAAGTTTTTTAGGTGCAGGAGTATACGATCATTATATCCCTTCCATTGTAAAACACATAATCTCCCGTTCTGAATTTTACACAGCATATACTCCTTATCAGCCAGAAATAAGCCAGGGAACTTTACAGGCTATATTTGAGTATCAAACGATGATTTGCAACCTCACGGAAATGGAAGTCACAAATGCCTCAATGTATGATGGTGCAACTGCCTGTGCAGAAGCTGCAATTATGGCATGTGAAAACACAAAAAGAAAAACCATATTAGTTTCAAAAACTGTAAATCCTGAAACTCGAAAAGTTTTAAAAACTTACATGCACTTTAGAGATATACAAGTAATTGAAATAGAGGACACAGAAGGCGTAACTGACATAGAAAATTTAAAAAATAAAATTGGGAGTAATGCCGCGGCAGTAATTGTACAGTATCCTAATTTCTTTGGAATTATTGAAGATTTACAGCAAATTGAGAAAATAACCCATGAAAATAAGGCGATGTTGATAACCTATGTACATCCAATACCCCTCGGCATACTCAAATCGCCAGGAGAAATTGGTGCAGACATAGCTGTAGGAGACGGTCAGTCTCTTGGAAATGGGTTAAACTTTGGTGGTCCTTATCTCGGCTTTTTAGCTACAACACAAAAGCTTGTACGAAAAATGCCAGGAAGAATAGTAGGCCAAACAAAAGATGTAGACGGTAAAAGAGCCTTTGTCCTTACCCTTCAAGCAAGAGAACAACACATAAGAAGAGAAAAAGCTACATCAAATATTTGTTCCAACCATTCCTTAAATGCCTTGACTGCTGCAGTATATCTTGCAACCATGGGTAAAAAAGGCATAAAAGAAGTAGCTTATCAATGTACACAAAAAGCTCATTACGCTTTTTCAGTACTTACTGCATCAGGAAAGTATAAACCGGCTTTTACTAAACCATTTTTCATGGAATTTGCAATAAAGAGTGAGATAGATATAGACATAATTAATCAAAAGCTTTTAGAAAACGGGATACTAGGCGGATACAACCTCCACAGAGATTACGATAAATACAAAAATACAATGTTACTGGCTTTTACAGAAAAGAGAACAAAAGAAGAAATTGATAGATTAAAAGCTCTGCTGGAGGTGATATAAATGAAGGAGTACAATAAATTAATATTTGAATTGTCAAAAAAAGAAAGAAAAGCCTATACTTTTCCTAAATTAGATGTGGAGGAAAAGACATTAGAAGAAATACTCCCGGAACAGATGATAAGAAAAGAAGAAATAGAGCTTCCTGAAGTAAGTGAAGTAGATATAATAAGGCATTACACTTTGTTGTCAAATAAAAATTATGGCGTTGACACAGGCTTTTATCCTTTAGGGTCCTGCACAATGAAATATAACCCTAAAATAAACGAAGACATGGCCTCCCTCACAGGTTTTACAGCTTTACATCCCTATCAACCAGTAGAAACTGTACAAGGCGCTTTGAAACTCATGTATGAATTAGAAAATATGCTCTCTGAAATAACGGGAATGGATAAATTCACATTACAGCCTGCTGCAGGTGCACATGGCGAATTGACAGGCCTTATGATAATTAAAGCATACCACGAGCACAGAAATGACAAAAAGCGTAAAAAAATAATCGTTCCAGATTCTGCCCATGGTACAAACCCTGCCAGTGCAACAGTTGCGGGTTTTGACGTCATTGAAATTAAGTCTAACAAAGAAGGCGCAATAGACCTTGAGGCGTTAAAAACCGTTTTAAATGAGGAAGTAGCAGGACTTATGCTCACAAATCCAAGTACTTTAGGACTTTTTGAAGAAAATATAGTAGAAATCGCAAGACTAGTACACGAAGCAGGAGGGCTTTTGTATTACGACGGTGCAAATATGAATGCTATAATGGGAATCACACGCCCTGGTGACATGGGATTTGACGTGGTACATTTAAATCTTCATAAGACATTTTCTACACCTCACGGTGGTGGAGGACCAGGTTCTGGACCTGTAGGTGTCAAAAAAGAGCTTGCTGACTTTTTGCCAGTGCCCGTAATAGAGTTTAAGGACGGTATGTACACCCTAAACTATGACAGACCACTTTCAATTGGAAAAGTAAGAAGCTTTTATGGTAATTTCAATGTACTTGTAAAAGCTTATTCGTATATTCTGACTATGGGAGCTGAAGGACTTAAGAGAGCCAGCGAAATGGCCGTTTTAAATGCTAATTATCTTAAAGAAAAACTTAAAAATCACTATAAAGTGGCTGTTGACAAAGTATGCATGCATGAATTTGTTTTAGCAGGTCTTTTAGAAAAAGTCAATGATATCAGAACATTAGATGTCGCTAAGAGGCTCATAGATTACGGTTTTCATCCACCTACAATATATTTCCCACTAATTGTTGAAGAAGCCATAATGATTGAACCTACAGAAACTGAAAACAAAGAAACACTGGATGCTTTTATTGAAGCAATGATCAAAATAGCAGAGGAAGCAAAAGAAAATCCGCAATTATTAAAAGAAGCTCCTCATAACACGCCTGTAAGAAGAGTTGATGAGGTACTAGCAGCAAGAAATCCTGTTTTAAAGTGTAGCAAATAGAGGTGAACCATTGAAAAATGGGGATAAAAAAGACGGACCTACCCGTCTTTTTTATCCCCTCTTCTTTGTTGAAATATCCACCCACACTGCAAGTACTAATACAAGGCCCTTTACAATTGTCAATATAGAATAATCTATATTCATAAGACTCATGCCATTATCTATACTAGCCATAATAAGAGCACCTAAAATCGCTCCTGGTACTGTTCCTTCTCCTCCTAACGTGCTTGTTCCACCGATAATTGCCGAAGCTATAGCATCCAGCTCAAACAAATTTCCTGCACTAGTTGTAGCAGCATTTAACCTTGAAGTCAAAACTATACCTGCAATTGCCGATAAAACCCCCATAATCAAGAAAATCGTCATGTTCGTCTTAGCTATGTTTATTCCTGAGTAAGCTGCTGCTTCTTTATTTCCGCCTATCGCATAAACATAACGTCCAAAAGTCGTATTTTGAGCCACAAAAGTAAGCAAAATCACAATTACCAAAACAAGTAATACTGGCACAGGAATTCCTTCATAAGATATCATAACACTTGTAAACAAAGCGATGAAAATCAATACTCCTGCAATTTTTGCCAGTTCTATTCCCCAGCTGGACACACTTAAGCCGTATTTAATTCGAGAATTTCTATTCTTAAGGTCCATGATTACATACAAAACACCTGCCACCACAGCAAGAATAACGCTAAACAATGGAGGAATATATCCCTGTCCTACGACTGTGAAGTCCTGTTTTAAAGGAGATATAGTAACACCTTTTGTAATTAATAAAATTCCACCTCTAAAAACAAGCATTGAGCTTAAGGTCACTATAAAAGCAGGCACTTTTCTATAGGCTATCCAAAATCCTTGCCAAACTCCAATAGCAAGCCCAGCCATAAGAGTCACTATTATTGTCGGCACTGTATCCCAATGATATATCACCTGAAGAATTGCAGCTATAGCTCCTGTAAACCCTGCCACAGAACCAACAGATAAGTCTATATGCCCAGCAACTATAACTAAAACCATACCTGAAGCTAAAATTGCTGTTATAGACATTTGCCTGGCAAGCATGGACAAGTTTCTCGGAGATAGAAAATCGCCATGGGTCAATATTGAAAAAATAATCCATATCCCCAATAAAGCTAATATCATAGTATATGACCTTATATCTATCTTGAAATGATTTAAAATGCGCTTTTCAGTTGTTTTGCTCACTTTGCTTTCCATCATAATTACTTACCTCCAGTTGCACAGTACATGATTTTTTCTTGGTCTGCTTCTTCTATTGGAAATTCTCCATTGATTTTTCCTTCATGAATTACCAGTATTCTATCACTCATTCCCAATATTTCAGGCAGTTCTGAAGATATCATTATTACACACACGCCCATATCAACCAATTTATTCATTAGATTATATATTTCAAACTTAGCTCCCACATCTATTCCTCTAGTTGGTTCGTCCAGTATCAAAACTTTTGGGTCTGACATAAGCCACTTTGCAATAACCACTTTTTGCTGGTTTCCTCCACTTAAATTAGCAACCCTTTGTCTTATGGTTGGTGTTTTTATTTTTAACTCTTTTACATACTTTTCTGCATGTTTAATTTTTGCATTGTTATTTATAATACTAAATTTTGATAGTCTGTCATAGTTAGGAAGTGCTATATTTTCTTGTACATCCATCAAAGTCACAAGGCCAAACCTTTTCCTATCCTCTGAAAGATAGGCAATTCCATGTTTTATCGCATCGCTGGGAGTGTTTATTTCAATTTTTTTGCCATTTAAATATATTTCCCCTTCTTTTCTACCTTTAAATGCACCAAATATACTAGCAGCAAGTTCTGTCCTCCCTGCTCCCATAAGTCCTGCAATACCTAATATCTCGCCTCTCCTGGCTTTAAAGCTTACATTGTCAATAATTTTCTTGCCCGGTATTTCATGGTCATAAACTGTGTAATTTTTAACCTCGAAAACCACTTCCCCTGGCGTATGCTTAGCTCTTGGGAATCTCTGTGTAAGCTCACGCCCTACCATTAAAGAAATTACCTTGTTTTCTGTGAAATTTTCTTTTTTGTCCGTCATTATCGTTTTGCCATCTCTTAATACAGTGATTGAATCTGCAATTTCAAATACTTCATTAAGCTTGTGAGAAATGTATATACAAGTTACACCATTTTTCTTCAAATCTTTCAAAATATTGAGAAGATGTTCTGTTTCGCTTTCTGTCAATGCAGAAGTAGGCTCATCTAATATTAAAATCCTCGCTTTTTTTGAAAGAGCCTTCGCTATTTCTACCATTTGTTGATGCCCAATTCCTAAATTCATAACTTTTGTATAGGGGTTTACATTAATCTGCAACTCTTTCAAAAGTCTATAAGTCTCAGAGTAAACTTTCATCCAATCAATTATTCCGCCTTTTACAGGCTCTTCACCTAAAAATATGTTTTCGCCTACTGTCATATACTTTACCAGAGTGAGCTCCTGATAAATAATCGCTATACCACTTTTTTCACTATCTTTAATATTTCGAAATTGCTTCACTTCACCATCTATGATTATGTCTCCTTTATAAGTTCCATAAGGATAAACACCACTTAATATCTTCATCAAGGTAGACTTTCCCGCTCCATTTTCTCCTACTAACGCGTGAATTTCCCCTCTTTTAACTTTGAAATTTACATTATCCAATGCTTTAACTCCAGGAAATTCCTTTGTTATGTTTCTCATTTCAAGAATATACTCGCTCATATTATCCCCCGCCTAATGCTTAATTAAGGAACAGGCGTTAATACCTGTCCCTTAGAGTTTTACTTACCGTACACTTGTTCCCTTGTAAACCAACCACTGTCAATAAGCTCTTTATCAATGTTGTCCTTTGTTATAACAACTGGTGTCAACAACAATGATGGAACATCTATCTTTTGATTGTTTACAGTCTTATTAATTTCCGGTATATCTTTTACTTCTTTCCCTTGAGCTAACATTACAGCAATTTGAGCAGCCTTTCTAGCAAGAACTCTTACATCTTTGAACACTGTCATTGATTGTGTGCCTTCCACAATCCTCTTCACTGCTGCAAGTTCTGCATCTTGACCTGTAATTGGCACTTTACCAGCCAATTTTTGTTCTGCTAAGGCCTGTATTATACCACCTGCAGTGCCATCGTTAGGTGCAAGAATAGCATCCACTTTGTTTTTGTTAGCAGTAAGAGCGTTTTCAGCAAGTTTTAAAGCCTCATTTGGGTCCCAGTCTTTTATTGCCTGGTCAAAAGCTATTTTTATATCTCCTTTGTCAACAAGAGGTTGAATATATTTCATTGCTCCTTTTTTGAACAATGTAGCATTGTTGTCAGTTGGAGCACCAGCAAATATGAAATAAGTTCCCTTTGGTACCAACTTTGTGAGGAATTCTCCCTGTAACTCTCCTACTCTTTCATTATCAAAAGAGATATACACGTCTGGTTCAGAATTTAATATAAGTCTGTCATAAGAGATAACCTTAATCCCCGCTTGATGAGCTTTTTCAACCAAGGTAGCTGCAGAAGCAGCATTTTGTGGATCAAGAACTAATACGTCTATTCCTTGGGTGATAAGGTTTTCTACTTGGCTATTCTGAAGGTTTTCATCGTTATTTGCACCTTGTACTAAAACTTCTGCTCCAAGTTTTTCTGCTTCTTCAACAAATGCATCTCTATCTCTTTGATACCTTTCTTCTCTCATTGTTGGAAGAGAAAAACCGATTTTTATTTTTTTAGTTTCTGTGCTACTTGAACCATTACTTGAAGTAGTGTTTGTCGTCTCATTTGTCTTTGAACTAGTACATCCTGCTAATACAACAGACAATGTCAATATCATAACCAAGAAAAATGCCAACAATTTTTTAGACTTTACCATACAATACCCTCCTTAAAAATTTTGTTTTTTGTCATTTATATAATTCTATCTCCCCTCTCAAATTGCCTCTGGAACTTTTTTTGTTATCCTTTACTTTTTTGGCGACTTAAATTTTTTAACTTATCTTATCTGTAATTTTTTAAGACAAAAAAATACAGGCTTAAAGCCTGAAAAATCATTTGAATACATTTCTGTATACCTCATCACGATTGTGAAAACCGTCTTTTATTACAGTATCATCTATATTAGTTTTATCAACAGCAATTGGTTCAAGAACATAATAAGGAACGTAATATTTCCCGTCATATATGGTATTTTTAACGTCTAATTTTTCACCTCTCGCAAGTTTCATAGCCATTTTTGCTGTAGCTTCTGCCAATTTATCAATTGGTTTGTACACTGTCATAGCCTGAGTTCCTTCCACTATCCTTTGACATGCAGCAAGGTCAGCGTCTTGAGCTGCAACCAATACTTTTCCCGCCAATCTGTGCTCTGATAAAGCCTCTATAATTCCTCCCGCTAAAGCATCATCCCCCGCTATTACGGCATCAATTTTCACACCCTTTTGCAGCAGTTCATCTGTAGAATTAAAAGCGTATTCTGTCATCCAATTAGGTGCCCAGTCTTCTTTTACAATTTTTATATCTCCACTTTCAATTCTGGGCTTTAGAACACTGTCATATCCTTCCTTTATCATTTTTGTGTTGTTATCCGTCGTAGCACCATTTATTATTAAATAATTCCCTCTCGGTACTCTTTTCACTAAATATTCCGCCATCAGTTTCCCAACTTTTATGTTGTTAAAAGATATATAAAGGTCTACATTTGATTTTGTAACAAGCCTGTCATAGGATATCACTTTTACCCCTTCTTTTTGTGCCAATGATACCGCATAAGAGGCTTTTTCAAGGTCATTTGGAACAATGATAAGTACGTCAATTTTTTGGTCCAAAAGGTATCTCACCTGTTTTAATTGGTCTTGGTCATCATTATTAGCGTTTTGTACCAAAACCTCTGCCCCTAATTCCCGTAATTTTGCCATTACTATATCTCTATCTTTTATCCATCTTTCTTCTTTTAAGGTACCAAGAGAAAAACCAATTTTAATTTTGTGCCCTTTTTTATCTAAGTTAGAGTTTACACTCTTTACCTCTCTATATGCTACTACATGCTTAACAGTCAAAAAAACTAAAACACCAAAAATAATCATCAGGACAATTGCTACTATCACTTTGATTACATTTTTACTCTCCACCAACTACACCCCCTTTTTTGTAAATAGCCAATCTGTACTCTGTAGGCGTCATCCCTGTAGCTTTTTTAAATATCTTGCTAAAATAATTTGGGTCGCTGTAGCCAACCTTGTAGCACACTTCTTTTATGCTTACACTCTCATCCTCTAAAAGTTCTCTGGCTTTAGTTACTCTCAAATTTGTCAAGTAATCGACGAAATTTTTTCCAGTTTGATCTTTGAAAAATTTGCTGAAATAGTGGTAACTCATATTAACTTCTTTTGCAACGTCATCCAGTGTAATATCTTTGTTGAAATTGTTCTCTATAAATCTAATTATTTTTGTCATAAGGGTATCCATTTTTTCTTTGTTGATAGTTTTTATGCTGTCGAATAGATTTTTCAGAGTGTTGATAAATATAAACTTTATTTTGTCAACGTCGTTTATTTTTAAAATTTCTTCCAGTTCTCGGTTTTCGATAAATTTTTCCTCCTCAACATAATAGGAAAGATTCCTTTTAATAACACCGATTATTTCTATAAGTTTGGACTTTATTTTATCTACATCCTCTTGGTATTCCAAAACCATCCATTCGTAAATTTCATTAAATATAGTAAAAGATCCTTGAAGGTCTCCAGCCATAAGCCTATCAATAAAAAGTCTTTCTTTATTAATAGGATAAGGCTTAAATCTATTTTGTGGCATTGCAATATCATCAAAATGTGCAATCAGTTCATTTTTTTCCATTTTTAATGCCATTTCTGCTTCATAATAAGATTTCAAAATATTTTCGAAATTGTAAGCTCTACCTATTCCAATCCTGTAAGGAATTTTCACTTTTTGGTTTATAGCTTCTATTATTTTCTGCGCTGTTTCTATAGAATCATTTTTAATCTCAAATGAATCTTCCTCCACCACAGGAAAGTACACAAATACTTTGTCAATAAAAAAGTAACCTACCAAACATTTTTTTATATTTTTTACAATTGTTTTAAAATGATCATAAAAATTCTGTTTATCTATGCTTAATTTTAGAGTTTGACCTTTGAGGTTGTTGTCAACATCATCTACTGTTACTATCATAGCATAACCACGTTGTAATTTAATTCCAAATATTTCTTCATAAAAGGACAAGTCATCATAGGTTATACCACTAAAAAGAGTAGTATACAAAAATTGCCCTTCTAAATAAGGAATAATTTTATTGAGTTTCTCCTTTAACTCTAACTCCTTTAACATTGCCTCTCTTCTTTTTTCAATCACCTCAATAGCTTTTTTTATAGCTTCTACAACTTTATTTCTATTAAGAGGTTTCAAAAGATAATCTAACACTCCAAGGTCTATTGCCTCTTTCGCATAATTAAAATACTCATAAGCGGTAATAATAACAAAAATTATGTCCTTATGCCTTTCTTTAATTTGCTTTATGGCTTCAATTCCATCTATTCCTGGCATCTTTATATCCATAAAAACTACATCAGGTTTTAAAATTTCCACTTTTTCAATGGCTTCTCTTCCAGATTTAGCAAAACCAATTATATCAGCTTTTACATCATTCTTTTCTATGATAAATTTAATTGAATCTATAACTATTTGCTCATCATCCGCAATAAACAATCTAATCATTTTCTTTATCACCCTTCATTAAAGGAATTTTTAAAGTAACTTTTGTTCCCTCTCCTATTTTGCTATCTATCTCAATTACATCTTGTATAGCAGAAATGTTATAAAAAAGCCTTAGCCTGTTTATGATATTGTGCAATCCAATACCTGTAACATGCTTTTTGGACAAATCCTCATAGTCTGCTGATAATATTGCCTTTACTTTTTCTTTGCTCATTCCCCTCCCATTGTCAACAACTTCTATTAAAACTTTATCATCATCTCTTTTTACGGTAAGTTTAATAAAGCCTCCTTCTTCTACATCCTCTAATCCGTGAATAAAAGCATTTTCCACTACGGGCTGAATTATTGTACAAGGCATTTCTACATCTAAAACCTTTTCATCTACTTCTACTTTAAAATCAACTCTGTCTCCAAATCTTGTTTTTAAAATGTACATATATGTCTTTACATTGTTTATTTCGTCTTGCAATGTAACTGTAGTATCCAATTTTTTTAAATTATACCTAAAAAGCTTTGCAACGTTTTCTATAAACTCCGAAGACTTATCTGCCCCCTCCATCATTGCCAATTGTGCAGCTGCATTTAGGGTATTAAATAGAAAATGAGGATTTATCTGGGATTGCAAAGCCTTAAGTTCTGCCTCTTTTAAAATATTTCTCATCTTGAGATTCTGCATTTCTTGCTCTTTTAATTTTTTCTCCACTTCTGCCTGATTTTTTATTTCACCTATATAATTTCTTATACTTACCACCATTTTATTAAAAGCTTCTGCAAGGATACTTATCTCATCGTTTGTCTCTATTTCTACCGGTCGTACATCAAAATCTCCTTTTGAAACTCTCACCGCCAAATAAGAAAGGTCCATAAGAGGTTTTGTAATTCGATAGGTAAAAAATATTGCAAGAAATATGTTAAAAAGAATAGAACCTATTATTAAAAACACATTCAAATAGCTTATAAACTCCATGTTCTTTGATATAGAAGCGTACTTTAAAGAGCCCTCTTGCAATTTGCTGTTAAGAAGATTGTTAATGTAGAGTTTTATATATTCGCTTATTCTAATGGACCTCGTAAAATGCGCAATGTATTCGCTGCTTATCCTACCTCTTTTAGCATTTATTGCCGCGTCAGTTTCATTCAAAAGACTTTCAATCATATTTCCTATATCCTTTAACATTAAACCATCCTGGTCATAGTTTTTTTCATTTAAAATAGCGGAGGCTTGTTCTTGAAGCTTGTTATAGAGAGTATAATAATTTAAAAGGGCATCTGAGGATTTGGTAGATAAATACTTCTCCACTTCTGTTTCCAGCGTGTTTACATCGGCATTTAAATTGTTAAGGTATATATAATCCACAAAAATTGATTTTAAACGATTTATAACTGACTTCGTATTATAATACGAATAAAAACTTGTGATACCCATTAAAACAGTGATTAGGAGGTAATAAACTATCAATTTTCGCCTTATGCCTGTAAATCTCCACACATCTTTTTTCATCCCATCACCTTACTCCATTAATTGTATTCTTTTGAAATATTCCTTGACATTGTGCTTAGTAATAACATTTACTCCTATATCAACAAATGTAGAGACATTATTTTTTTCTTTAATTTCTACCATAGACTTTACACTTTCATATCCTATTCTATAAGGATCACTCATAACTGTGCCGTATATTATTCCTTTGTCGATATACCTTAAAATATCCGCAGTATCTCCATAACCTACAACCGCTATCTCTCCGACTTTGTTAAAATCAACTATTACTTGTGCAGTACCAATGGTATCTACAGAATCTGTAGTATAAATAGCATTTATGTTTTGCTTACTGCTTATAATTGACTGAGTAATCTCTTCTGCGCTTAAAGTACCTAATTTTGAAGTGTAAACTTTTACTACTTTCATTTGAGGATAATCCTTTATGGCATCTAAAAAGCCATTGATTTTCAAATTTTGATTTACAGTGTCTAATTGATAATCATTGCTGACGATTATAGCAATGTTAGCTTTCCCTTTGGTTGCTTTAATCATAAGCTTTCCGGCTTCTTCACCTAATTGAAAACTGTTAGTACCTATAAAAGCCTGTCTTTTGCTATCTTTTGCGTCATTTTCTATAGTAATTACTGGTATCCCTTCTTTATAGGCCTCTTCAATCAAGTCTACAAATTCTTTACTGTTGGAAACATGAGTTATTATGCCATCAACTTTAGACAGTATAGCAATATCCAAATACTGAAGTTCCTCTTGGATGTTATTAAATTTAGGAGCATTAAATTCAATTGCGACATTGTAACGTTTTGCAGCATCCATAGCACCCATTTTTACCTCTTTCCAAAAAGGGTCTACAGAATTTTGAGCTACCATATAAAAGTGATATTGTGATGTTTTTGCAAAAATAGGTTCTTCTACCTTTTCAAGCTTATACAAAAAAATGCTCAATGCTGCTATCAAAATCACCAAAATCAAAATGACCTTGTCTATTAACCTAAAAAAGTTCTCATTTAACGTTTTCATAAAGCTTACACTATTTCCTCCTTACGTTTCTTTTACACTAATAATAAAATATTGACGATTAAATATCAACTTAAAATTATTAAGTAGTTGTCACACAAAAATTGTCTACTTTTTTATATTTATTCGCTAAATTTTTCAAAAATCCTTTATTGAAAAAATTTAAAAATGAGGCGCAATTTGCAAATTCCAAATCTAAGCAAGTTTATGATATAATTATATAAAAAATAAAAGTTAAAAGGATGTGGTTTTATGGGGTATAAAAGTGTATCAATTGAAAGAAGATTTATAGGAAGATTTCAATACGGGAAAGACCTTTTAGAAGAAATTAATAAAATCATTACCAGTGAAAATATACGTTCTGGTGAAATACGCATAATAGGTGCTGTATCAAAAGCAGTATTTAGTTACTATGATGCACAAAGCAAAAACTACATCTACATATCAAAAGACGAACATATGGAAATACTAAATGCCACAGGAAATATCTCAGTAAAAGACGGCAAGCCCTTTGCTCATGTCCACATCACATTAGCAGATAAAAACGGAAACGCTTTCGGTGGTCATTTAATGGAAGGAACAATAATATTTGCTGCGGAATTTGTAATATCAGATTATGGCGAAAATAAGCTAGAAAGAATTTACGATGAAACAACAGGACTTCAATTGTGGAATATTTAAGGCCCAGTCTAATTGCTGGGTCTTTGATGTTTTATAAAATAATGCAGATATTTTATCACATCTAAATTAGTTCTGTACATCACTCTTTTGACTATAGGATTTTCAATTACCTTTACTATTCTATCATAGTCTTCATTTTTTATACTATCCATCATCTTCCTAAAACCTATAAGCTTATCAACTCTATCTGTTATTCTTTTTACTTTTTTTTCATAATCTCCTCCATGTTTTATTGATTCTGCCGCATAGACTGCGCTCTCCACAGCGTTTAAAAGTCCAAATCCTAAAAAAGGATCTAAAAATCCCCCTGCATTTCCTATTAGAAACATATTATCTATTTGATGTTTATCTGTTATACTGATGTCCAATTCTGTTTCAAAAGTTTCTATCATCTCATAATCTAATTTTTCTTGATACAAAAATGTGTGCCACATATTTTCAATCTCTTCTTTTTGCGTATAGGTAGCCACAAGAATTATTGAAGCGTTACTTTTACTAAGAGGAACAAGATAACCAAAACCTGACCTTGCATACATAGTATTAAGCCATAAATATACGGTATTAGGCTCAAAATCTCCTAATGCAATTCCTCCTTTAATCCTTGTAGAAACTACATTTTTAACTTCTGTAAGTTGTTTTGCTATCATGCTGCTGCCTGTAGCAACTACAACATAATCATAAGATTTGGCTAATTCCCTATAATCCGCATTTATATTAAAATTTATTTTTGCATTTATTTTTTTTGCCAATTGGTTTTCTATGCTTTCCTGTTCTTGTCCCCTTTTTACAATATATCCAAGTTGTTTACCTTCAATGAAAGCTTCCCTCTTTGGAGATTTGATAACTATCTTTCTTACTTCATTTAAAGGTTCAATTAAAATTCCAAACTCTTTAGCTATAAACTTAAGAGGATCCTTACAGGGTCTATGTGCAATGTGCAATAACAATTCTCCATAAGAATACAGGCTTCCAATGGTATGTTTTCTTTCATAAATATCACAAGATATTCCTAATTTTCCAAGAGTGTATGCACAACATAGCCCTGCTACTCCTGCTCCAATTATTGCTACTCTCATTTTCATACCTTCTTTCTGTGTTCATAAGGTTTATTATTCATTTTATTCATTGTATATCTCATAAAAATAGAGCCATATTTTATAACATTAAAATTAGTATGGTATACAATTTTTTTTACAGGAGGAAAAGTAAGAATTTTTATTAATTTATCCAACTTATCATTGTCTATAAGGTCTAAAGCTTTTCTAAACTCCAGCATCTTTATATTGGCCTCAGACAAAAATCTTATTTCCTTTTCAAAATCAGCTCCTTGAACAATACTTTTTGCTGCTATAGCTCCACTTACAATAGAGTTAAAAGTCCCAAATCCTAAAAAAGGCTCTATCGCTCCCCCTGCATTCCCAACAAAAAGCAGATTCTCATATTGATGTGGAAAACAATTGCCAGAAATATGCTCCAAATCCACCATATTTACAATATCCACATTCATCTTTTCTACCTTTAGAAATGTGTCCCAATAATACTGTAATTCCTCCTTGGAAATATAAGGCACTACCATAGCTAAGACGGCTCTTTTTTCATTATAAGGAATTAAATAAACATAACCGCTTTTAGTGTAAAGAGTGTTTATCCACATTATAAGAGTTTTTGTATCAAAATTCCCTAAAACACTTGCTACCCTCACCCAGGTCGTCACCAGCTCTTGCCAACAGCCCAATTCTTTTGGAATCTGCGAACTTCCCGTAGCAATAATTAGATAGTCATAATTATCTTTTAACTTTTTGTAATCAGCTTCTATATTGAAATTAACTGGTATTTCTAACTTATTATACAATTGATTTTCAAGAGAGTTTGCATCCTGTCCTTTTAAAATCATATACCCAAGATTATTCCCATTTACAGAAGCCGTTACAGTTGGTCCTTTCATTACTATTTTGTCAATTGTGTTAATTGGTTTTATTTCTATTCCATAAACATTTTTAAGATAATGAAGTGGATCCTTTATAGGCCGGTTTATTACTTTTAATAACCCTGCCACATGGTTATACAAATCACCTATTTTGCACTTTTTTTCAAAAATATCTGGTATAATACCATACCTTTGAAAAGTAATTGCCGCAGCCAGCCCTGAAACTCCAGCCCCAATAATAGCCACTTTCATATTAACTCATCTCCGGTGTATTTAAAACTGTGTTATTTGGAATAGAAGGTTTCGATTCCAGACTTTCAATTTCAATTTGAAGAATAGAAATGAATCTCATAACATCATCCCTCATTTGAGTAAACAACTGCCTAACGTAAGGATTAGTAACATTCACAACAGTTTCATTGTAAAAAGCTTGAATATTAACTAAATTTTTTAATAAATCTTGAAGCATGTCTAATGGCTCTTGAGACATATTTTTTTTGACAAGAGAACTAATATGCATAGTCTTTTGTGCCTTCTGTATATCTTCTTTATGGTTTTTTATCATTATTTCAATTTGTTTTAATAATCCCTTTATTTGATTGTCAACTGACTCTTTCCCATATTCCCTGACCTTATCTAGCAATATCTTTTCTAAATTTTGTGCTTCAACAAATGAACTTAGAATAATTTCCTGCTGTGTTATTTTCTGCATTTTTATCACACCCTAAATATCATTATTTAATTATTATGTTTTCACACTGTGACTTTTTATATACAAAAAAGAGGGTTTCCCCTCTTATATATCAAGCTCTTGTATTACACCTTTAATAATTTCGGCTGATCTTCTAAAAGCATCAATTTCTTCCTGTGAAAGTGGTAATTCAAGTATATTCACGATTCCATTTCGCCCAACAACGGAAGGAAGGCTCAAAGCCACATTTGTAACGCCATATTGGCCGGTTAATGGAGATGACACAGTCAAAATGGAATGTTCATCTTTTAAAATAGCTTCTACAATTCTTTTTACTGCAAGAGCAACCGCATAATATGTCGCCCCTTTTTTTTCTATTATCGTATAGGCAGCTCTTACAACATCATTAAAAATCTCATCTCTAAAATCTTTTTCACATGCTTTTCCGCATAAATTGCAGTAATCATCTATTGGTATACCTGCTATGTTTGTAATGCTCCAAGCTGCAAGTTCAGAATCGCCATGCTCCCCAATTATATATCCGTGTATATTCCTCGGATCTATATTGCAATGTTTGCTTAAAAGATATCTAAATCTCGCACTGTCGAGAACTGTGCCAGACCCCAATACTCTTCCGTATGGCAAGCCAGATATTTTATAGGTAACGTATGTAAGAATATCTACTGGATTTGTAACTATAAGATATATGGCTGTGTCATTTACTTTAATAAGTTTTGCCACTATGTCCTTAAAAATCATTGTATTTCTTTTCACTAAGTCAAGTCTGGTTTCCCCCGGTTTTTGTGCTGCTCCCGCTGTAATAATTATTATGTCAGAACCTGCAGCATCACCATAATCTCCCGCGTACACTTCAACTGGACTAATAAATGGTACACCGTGGCTTATGTCAAGAGCATCACCTTCTGCTTTGTCTTTGTTAATATCTATTAATACAATAGTTTTGACAAATCCACTCAAAGCCAGTGTGTATGCAGTAGTAGCACCAACAAATCCAGAACCTATTATAGATATTTTGTTCATAATACTCTCTCCTTTTCAATATTAATTTTCTGTTAATAAAAGTTTATCAGATTTCAAAAAATAGTCAAGTTTATTTTTTCTCTAAATTAATTAATATATTCACGTTTAAAATGATTCCTCTGGGGAATATTAAGGCTTTTGTAACCTTCTTGTAATAAAAACTTAATAATTTCTTAATAAATTTTAACATTTTCCATGTTATAGTATTTATAGAGTAGCATAGTTATTTACAAAAGCAACATAAGCTGAAACCAAAAGCAAGACGAAGACGTCTTTTTATATAGAGAAAGGATGTGGAAAAATTGAAAGGAAAGGTATTGCAAACTTTATCTTTTATGCTTGTATTTATCGCAATGGGCTTAATGATTTCTATTCAATTTAAAACTGTTCAAGGTAGCAATAGAACCTCTACCCCTACTGTAGCTACAAATTATGCAAGGTCAGAAGAACTTACTCAGCAGCTCAAAAAAGTTCAAGAAGAAAAGGCAAACTTAGAACAACAATTAGAAGAACTCACCAAAAGATTCAAAGAGTACGAAGATGCTGCCTCAAAAAATGATGCCGCTTTAAAAAATCTACAACAGGATATAGAAAAATATAAATCTTTAGCGGGACTTACAGATATGGAAGGCCCAGGAGTTATAGTAACTGTAAATGACAGCGACTTACAGCCCCGAGACGGGGAAGACCCTAACTTGTACTTAGTTCATGATGAAGATTTACTAAATATTGTAAATGAATTGAAAGCGGGTGGAGCTGAAGCAATAGCTATAAACGACCAAAGATTAATTGCAACATCCGAAATACGATGTGTGGGTCCCACAATAAACATAAACTCTACCCGATATGCTCCTCCTTACGTGATAAAAGCAATAGGAGATCCTGAGACACTTAAAGCAGCTCTTAATATAAAAGGTGGAATAATAGATACTTTAAAATTTTATGGTATTAAAGTGGACATACAAACTTCTGATAGAATAGTAATACCTAAATACAGTGAGCCTATTAAATTCTTTTACGCTAAACCTGTGACTAATTAAGCACTTTCATTTTGTTGATATAGAAAAGACAGGTTTATCCTTTGTTAAACCTGTCTTAATTTTTCTGATGACTTTAAAGTGGTTATCTTTTAAATATCTATGTCAGATACCTTTCTTTCATCCAAAGAAGTATCCTCCAAACCATATATAAAAATATAATAAACCCTATTGTGGAAGCAAAATACACCCAAGCCGAGTAGCTTTTTACAAAAAAGTTTATTTTAATCAATTGTACAGCGGCAAGATAAGATACTACTGTCCAAAAAGTAGACCATATAAAATCAGCAATAGCAGAAAATATTACATACGCAGTAAAATTCATACGGGTTATACCTGAAGCCCAAATAGCCGGGGTTCGCGGAAGTCCTATTAACCTACCTAATAAAACTGTAAAACCTCCATATTTAGCAAACCATTTGTCCATAGCTTCAAGGTCTTTTACTGTTATTTTTAAATATTTACCGTATTTTTCAACAACAGGCCTACCTTTATAATAGCCTACCAAATAAGCTATCACATTTCCTGTTATATTTCCTAATGTAGCGATGACTATAACATAAAAAAGGTTCATTTCTCCTTTTGTAGCCAAATACGCCGCAGCAAAAAATAGTATTTGCACTGGCCCTGGGGCTCCAGTTCCTTCAATTAAAAGTCCTATAAAAAGCGCTATATAACCATAATTTATTATCGCATTATAAAGAAAAGATTGTCCTTCCATCGCCACACCATCCATTATTTTTAAATTTATTATAACACAAATAAACAAAGCAGGGCAATTGTCACCCCTGCCTTAGCGCATTTATTTTTTATATTTCTCTATTACATCCTTGTACATCTCATAAGTCTTTCTAGCAATACTTTCCCAACTAAACATCTCTTCAACACGTTTTCTCCCATTTTCTCCAAACTTTATAGCTAAATCTTTGTTATTCAAAAGTATGTTTATATATTTTGCTAATTCTTCAGAATTGCCTGGTTCCACAAGGAATCCTGTCTCTTCATGAACCACAACCTCTTTAATTCCTCCTGTAGCACTTGCCACAACAGGAGTTTTACAAGCCATTGCTTCTAAATTTATAATGCCGAAAGGTTCATAAATAGAAGGGCAAGCAAAAACTTCCGCATTGCTGTATAACTCTATAATTTCTTCTTTTTCCACCATTTTATTTATCCAAATAATATTGTCGTAAAGTTTAACTTTTTGCTCTACTTCTTCTAAAACCTCTTGTGTATCTGGAGAACTAGCACATAGTACAACCTTTATATCCTTAGGTAGATACTTTACTGCATCTATTAAATGAGTAATGCCCTTTTGCCTTGATATTCTTCCTACAAAGAGAATGTATTTACCCTCAATTCCATATTTTTTGCGAGCAATATTTCTATCTGTTTTCTGGTATTGGTTCAAATCTATGCCGTTATATATAACTTCAACTTTTTCCTCTGGAATATTGTAATACTTTAATATATCTTCTTTTGAACCTTGTGATACTGCTATAACCCTATCGGCTGCTTCAATCCCTGTTCTTTCCATCCAAGAACTTAATTTATATCCATTGCCTAACTGTTCCTCTTTCCATGGCCTTAAAGGCTCAAGGCTGTGAATTGTAACCACAAGGGGTTTATCATACAATTTTTTAGCTAAAAAGCCCGCCATAAAAGTATACCAGGTATGGCAGTGTAAAATATCTGAGTCTATCTCATCCTTCACCATTGCCAAATCTATGGAAAAAGGTCCTAAAACTTTCTGATATCTTGGATCTGAATTTTCCTTTAACTTATCCCACTCTTTATATCCACGGACTTTTAGATTATCAGCCGTATAATCTTGGTCACCAAAGCATCTTACATCTACTTTCATCAGTTTAGACAGCTCCCTGACAAGATAATCTACATGCACTCCTGCTCCACCGTAAATATTAGGAGGATATTCATTTGTAAACATTGTAACTTTTAACTTATCCATAATTTACCTCCGATCCGTGTTTTTCCAATTTCAAATCCTCAATACACTCTAAAATACCTTTTAAAGGTATTCTAAACCAAGAAGGTCTATTATTTACCTCATAAATTCCTTCAAAAAGAGCTTTATCTAATTTAAAAATAGCTAAAGCCTTATCGAAATTTTCACCATCTGGTATAATGTCTGGTGCTTCCCTTGTCACCAATTCCAAATAGTTTTCTACAAAAGTCTCTGTGACAGCTCTTTCCCACCATAACAGCGCTTTTTCTATTTTTTCATCCTGAAACTTACCTTTTGCATTAAGATAATTAAAATAAGCAGCATAACTAAAAGAGCGTACCATGCCTGCTACATCTTTTAAGGGAGATATTTTTTTTCTCCTCATCTCAATAGGTTTTGTCGGTTCCCCTTCAAAATCTATTATCACATATCCCTCTTCAGTCTTTAAAATCTGCTCTAAGTGTAGGTCTCCATGACATCTTATATATTTGCCAAGAACAGCACTATTTTTAAATTCTTCTAATTTGCTCATTAAAAACTCTTGTTGCTTTATAATCTCTTCTATCATAGAAGTTATTTGTTCATCAAATGTAGATAATTTTACAAAATTTAGAAGTTTAGTAAAATTATTTTTTATACTTTTTACTATTTCTTCAACATCTGATATTTCCACATTTCTTTTAGCAAAATCTTCTTTATCAATATAAGACAACTTAATATGCATATCGGCAATTATCCTTGCTATCTCTCTTACCTCTTCAAGATAATCGCTCAAGTAGCCTTCTACGTAACTTTCCTCAATTTTATCATAATCGGATAAAGTAGAAATTACAGAAGACAGATACTCTTGAGTATATTGCCACATGTCTCCCATGTTTTTTATGTGTTCCACTATTATAGCGACAGTGTACCTTTCTCCGCTACTGTCTTCATATAAAAAATATCCTCTTATATCTTGAACATTTCCAAAACCTGCATTTTTAAGTTCAAAAGTCATCTCAAGGTCAGGATTAACTCCTTTTACAAATTTCCTATAAGTCTTTATTATTTCATTTTTTTGTAAAAATGTTAAACTATTACTAGACTTATTACTCAGCCTTCTTGCACTGTATATATCGTCTTTTTTAAGGTTATAAGGAATTAATTTGGCACCAGACTCAAATTTTATAACTGTTTCTTCATTTAACGCTTTATTTAAAAACTTAACATAATTTATATCGTCGATTCCATCATATATAAAAGCTTTTAAATTTGGACTCTCAATAATATCTATTAAATCATTATTCCTAAAATAAGGAGTTATAATTAAAGGTACATAATAAAGCAACATAATCTCCTTATTACTCGTTGAAGCTTTCACTACAAAAGCTATAATAGCTGCAATTATGACCTCAGCTTCTTTTTTAGACAATATTGCATAATCAAATAAAAATATATCTAAAATATCATAAGCCTTTTCCTGAAACCACCTAAACTTTTTAAAATTGTCTTTATTTATATTTTTAAGTATATCTTTCAGTTTTGTAGGTATATCTTCAAAGTTGAAAGTTTTACTAATATACATTTGACCACTTCTTTCAATAAAATTTTTATATTCTTAAAACTGATGCTGCCAATTCTGGTGGCACTGGATTTATATAAACTCCTGTCCCTAACTCAAAACCAGCTGCCACAGTAAGCCTTGGGGCAATTTCAAAATGCCAATGGTAATTTCTTGTATCATAAATTGGTAATGTATGAACCACAATATTATATGGCGGAAAGTTAAATTCTCTCTCGTACTTTACTATAAGAGTCTTCAAAATTTTAGTCAAACTTGCAACATTTTCTTCTTTTAACTCTTCAAATCTTTCTTGATGCTCTTTGGGTATTATCCAACATTCATAAGGATATTGAGATGCATAAGGAGCGATAACAATGAAATTCTCATTTTCACTTATTATCCTTTTGCCTTCTTCTTTTTCATATTTGACAATTTCACAATAAGGACATTTGCCCTTCTTCTTAATATATTCTTGTGTACCTGCTACTTCTTTTTCTACTACATCTGGAATAAAAGAAGTAGCTATAATTTGCCAGTGCCCGTGTTCTAAGGAAGCTCCTCCTCTTGCCCCAAAATTTTTAAACACCTGAATGTATTTTATTTTATCGTCTTGAGCAATTTTTTTATAACGCTCAATTATTGCCATAAAAACTTTTTGCATTTGTTCTAAAGATAAACTTCCAAAAGTTACATCGTGTTCTGGTGACTCTACTATCACTTCCGCTACACCATAGCCATATTCCGCTTTATAAAGGGATGGTGCCTCAAAACTCTTTAAATCTGTGTTCACTGCTGCAAATTTATTTTCAAATCCTCTGACTAACCAGTTCCCTTTTTTATCCTTAATTTCAACTAAAGTAGGAGGAGTCATCTCTTCGTTTCCTGGGCAAAAAGGACAAGTATTATTTTTCTTTTCCTCATAGTTTACATTGAAATCATGAGGTCTTTTACCTCGCTCTGTAGCTATAATCACCCTTTTACCAGTTATAAGGTCATATCTTATTTCGGACATTTGTAAGACCTCTCCTATTCTTTTTAGTAAATGCAATCGAATGCATCCAACATTAAAAAAAGAATTTGATTAATTTTGACAATTAATCAAATCGGGGAGAAATGTCAAGAACTTTTATGCAACCGAATGCATTCTATTACTATAATATACTTTTCCTTTAAAATTGTCAATGTTTTTTTGAAGATTACTTCTCTGTATTTAATAATCCTCCTTTAAGTGGTAAAAATAAAAATAAATTTTTAAAAAAACTGTTGACAAAAAAGAAAATTGATATTATAATAAAATTGAAATCAGTACAAAATTAAATTTAATACAAACGAGGTGAGATAAATGGAAGTAAAAGAGTTAGTGTTAAAAATTTTAAAAGAATCCTCTGAACCTTTAAGACCAGGAGATATTGCACAAAAAGCTAATTTAGACAAAAAAGAGGTGGACAAAGCTATAAAAGAACTTAAGAAAGAGGATCTGATAATTTCTCCCAAAAGATGCTACTACGCAGCAAAATAATCGTGAGAAAGAAGTAATGAAAATGACTTATACAATAGAGCAATTAAAAGATTATTTAAAGAGACATGATATAAAACCTTCTACTATAAGGATAAAAGTATTAGAATACCTTTTAAACAATAGAATACACCCAACAGCTGATGATATTTATCAATACTTAATAAATGAAATACCAACCCTTTCAAAAACCAGTATTTACAACACATTGGAATTGTTTATGGAAAAAGGAGTTGTAAATGCTCTATCTTTGAAAGAAAAGGAATTGCGATATGATATCAATGTTTATTTTCACGGACACTTTAAATGCGAAATATGTGGCAAGGTATATGATTTTCCTGTATCAGAGGAAATTATAAATGTGGAAGAATTAAAAGGATTTGTAATTAAAAATGTCGATATAAATGTTTATGGTATATGCAAAAAATGTAATGAGAAAAATAAGGAGGCTTAAAAAATGGAGGAAATTAGAATGAAATTATTAGGAGAAAAATTCCCATCTATGGAGGTAGTAACAACTCAGGGAGTAAAGAGACTGCCTGAAGATTACGCAGGAAAATGGTTTGTGCTTTTTAGCCACCCAGCAGACTTTACACCAGTTTGCACAACAGAATTTGTAGAATTTGCAAGGAAAGCTAATGACTTTAAAGAATTAAACACTGAATTAATAGGTCTTTCAGTTGACCAAGTTTTCTCCCATATAAAATGGGTAGAGTGGATAAAGGACAACACAAACATAGCTATTCCTTTCCCAGTCATAGCCGATGACTTAGGAAAAGTCTCTAACCAATTAGGAATGATTCATCCAGGCAAAGGCACCAATACTGTAAGAGCAGTATTTATAGTAGACGACAAAGGAACAATTAGACTTATAATGTATTATCCACAAGAAGTTGGAAGAAATGTGGATGAAATATTAAGAGCATTAAAAGCATTGCAAACAGCAGACCAATACGGCGTGGCACTCCCTGAGAAATGGCCAAATAACTACTTGATTAAAGACCATGTAATAGTCCCACCTTCCACTGATGAAGCTTCTGCAAATGAAAGAAAAGAAAAAATTAAATCAAAAGAAATTGAAGCTTTTGACTGGTGGTTTGTACACAAGCCTTTGAAATAAAGGTCACCCATAAAATATCCCTTCTTTTCGACAGCGACGACCTCTTTAACAAAGTAGGTCGTCGCTTTAATTTGTTGACAAATGAAATCTTTATGAGAGTAAATAAATTCGTAACCCTTTATTACATAGGCAAAAAAAGAAGTAGAAAAGATTTTGGAAGTAATTGATTGAAAAAATAGTAACTAAAAAAGTGTAAAGAGAGAAGAGAGATTCCTTCTCTTTATTTAACTATACTCTATCCTCACCTTACTTCCTTCTCCTGCAGTTGAGGGAGGAATTACGATAAGTTTTACAGGCACCCTATTCTTTAGCTCTTCAACATGGCTTATTATACCTACAACCATCTTATCATTGCGAAGTCTTTCTAGGGATGTCATAACCACATCAAGAAGTTCTGAATCAAGGCTGCCAAAGCCTTCATCCAAGAAGAAAAATTCTAAAGGCGCCCTACCTTTTAATTGTATGTGAGAAGAAAGTGCCAAAGCTAAAGAGAGAGAAGTCAAAAAAGTCTCTCCCCCAGATAAAGTGTCAACAGACCGCCTTGTCCCCCCATTAAAGTCGTCCCTCATGACAAAATTATTGTCCGAGTCCAATTCTAATGCATATCTTCCTCTTGTAATTTCTTTTAGCCTTTTAGAAGCAGAAAAAGTAATAAGCTTAAGTTGCCTTGTAGCCACAAACTCCACAAAATGATTCCCTTGAAACAGTTTATCCAAATCTTCTAACATATCTAATAACTGCTCTAGTTCTTTCTTTTGCTCAGTTAATTCCTCTACTTTTTGGAGATTATTTTGTATATCTTCAAGTGTTTTTTGTGTAGCACCTATCTCTTTTCTTTTTTCACTTAAGGCTTGTTCTGTCTCTTTGATTTTTTCTTCTAAATTTCTCCAAACCTCTTCTTCAATCCTCTGCCCGTTCAAAGTAGAATCCAACCTCTCAATGTTTGAACATATGGATATATACTCATTTTCAAAATTTTTTATCTCCTCTTCCAAGGACTTTATCGTACCTTCATCTAAAAAGCATTCCATAACTTCTTTTTCATCCTTAAATCCATTTTTCGAAATAGAAGCATTAAGTTTTTCAAACTGATCTTTTAACATATTGTTTAATAAAATTTGATTTTCTAAAGCTGATACTTTTTTGTTTTCTGTCTCCTGCCTCTTCTTTTTCTCATTTTCAAACTGCTCTTTTAATATTTTTTCTTCTTTCAATATATTTTCTCTTTCTCTCTGTACTTCCTTTAAATAATTCTCTATTTCTTTGCCTTCTGATAAAATATCTATTTCTTTTTGTCTTTCTTGGAGGTACTTTGACTTTTCTTTGCCTATCTCAACAATCTGAGCTTTTTTTATTAAAAGTTCATTAATCTTATTTGACAAAATCTCTTTTTTATTCACCAATTCCTCCAGTTTCTTCTCTAAAAGTTCACTTTCCTTCTGAAGCTTTTCTACTTCTCTATCTTTTTCATTTATTTCTACAACCTTTTGTTTAAAATCTCTAATCTCTAATTCTGTCCTTAAACTTTCTAATTGGTCTAAAATACATGAATATGCTCTACTAAGCTCTTCTACTGATACTTTCAACTCTTTTAGAGCTTTGACATCCTTGCCGAGGCTTTCTTTTAGTCTCGCTTCCTCCAAATCTAACTGTGCCTTTTCTTCTCCCAGCTTTTTAAGTAAAGCATTTATTTCCTCTTTTTCTTTATTCCATCTTTCTGTTTTTAATTTCGCCTTCTCAAATCTAAGTTGCAACTGCCCTACATTTTGTTCAAAGGCTTTTATATCAATACCCTTTAGTTTTTCCTCTACTCTATCATATTCCTTTTTATGAAGTTCTTCTTTTGCTTCTAAAGCTACCAACTCCCCTTTTAATTTAAGAAGCTGGTTTTGAAATTCTTCAATTTCTCTTTTAAAAATTTCCTCAAAAGCTCTTTTTTCATTTATTAATTCTTCATCTATTTTTTGAGCCAATTTTACATGATGAACTGAGCCACAAACAGGACAAGGCATCCCCTCTTCTAAATCTTTTGCCAATTCTCCTGCTATATTTTGTCTTTGAATCTCTTCTATTTCTTTAGTTAGATTTTCCAATTGTTTGCTTTTTGTTTTTATGTCATCTTCCAGTTTTTTTATTTGCTCTTTTAATTTCCCTTTTAAGTCAGAAATTTCATCTAAAATTCCTTTAATGTTTTGCCTTAACTCATCATTTTCTTTTGCCTCTAAAAATTTACTTTTTTGTTCTTCCAACTGCTGCTGCATGATAAGAAGTTCATCGCTAGTCGGCGGCATATGACCTTCAAGATTTCTAATTTTTTCTTCTAAAGCTTGTATTTCCTCCTCTTTTTGCTTTATCAGATTCTTAAGTCTCTCATGCTCTTTCTGTTGCCTTTTTATAGCTTCCTCCAACTCAAAAATCTTTACCTCTTTTTCCCTCTTGTCTTTTTCGATTCTCTCAAATTCTTTTTGGACTTCTAGCGCAGAGAATATTTTTTCTCTCTGCCCAGAGCTAATTTTTAATTCTTCTATTTTTTTGTCTTTATCTTCTAATACTTTTTTCGTAATCTCTATATCATTTGATAATATTTCTAATTCCTTTTTTAGCTTTTCAATTTCTTTCTCGACAGCCCTGTATGTCTTTAAAAGCTTCTCTCTTTCTTCATTTATCGTCTTAACTTCTTTTTGAATTTGCAAAGCCCTTTTTAATTTCTCTTCTTTCTCAATCAATAAAGGTATTTTTTCTTCTTTTTTTTGTAATGCTATATCATATTCCTTTTCAATCTTTTTAAGATTTTCTTCAATTACCGTCAATTCTTTTGTATATTTTTCTACTTCTTCTTTATTTTGAGCTATCTTAGAATTAGTTTCATTAACTGCATCTATATAAGGTTTTACTGACAAGGCCTTTTCTGCTTTTTTAATTTTTACTTTCTTTCTCTCTATCTCTTCAATTTTTCCTTCTAAAAGTTCCTTTTTTTGAAGATATTGATTTAATTCTTGCTGCTTTTCCCATATTGCTTTTAATTTTTCTTTTTCTAAATCCAACCGATTCTTTTCGGCGGCTAATTTTTCTTCTTGCCCTTTAAGGATTTCCAACTTCTTTGTCATTTCCTGCAAAGCCTCAGAAGATACTCCCTCATAACGGCTGAGTTCTCCACTTACTCTATTTAAAATAAGATTCTTTTCATTTTTTACTTCTCTAATTTTTTTAAGCAAGTTATTGCCGTACTTCTCCAATCCAAAAATTCTTTCTAACATATCTCTTCTATCTTTACCTGTCAACTTTAAGAAATCACTAAACTTTCCTTGAGGCAATACCACAGATCGCGTAAAGTCTTCAGCTGTAAGACCTAATATTTCAGCTATTTTCTTTTGTACTTCTCTATCTCCTTCACATAGAACTTTTTCTCCCTTTTCCCCCATTTCTCTTATTCTCGCTAAAGTAGTTTTGTAACCGCCAGTTTTCAAATCTTTTTTTATATTTCTTTCTACTATATACCTCTTTCTTTCGGCACCAATTCCTATCTCAAATTCATAACTTACCGATGTAGAAATAGAGTTGGTGTTTATGAATTCTCTGCTGTTTCTAGGAATTTTCCCATACATTGAAAGAGTAATAGCATCAATGATAGTAGATTTGCCACTTCCAGTCGGACCAAATATTCCAAAAAGTCCTCTTTCAGTAAGACGCTCAAAGTCTATAACTTGTTCTTCAGCAAAACTGTTAAGTCCTGATATTCTAAGCTTCAAAGGTCTCATCTTCCTCATCCTCTTCTTTTACTATACTCACAAAAAGGTCTATAAGGTCTTGTGAAGGAGTTACTCCTCTTTCTTTTAAGTAAAATTCTTCAAAAAGTTCCAGCATGCTTTTTTCGGTTATTTCATAATCTTCTACTTGAGCTTCATCTTCTGGCAAAATAGGTTTTATTTCAACTATGTTCGGCAAAATTTGTTTCATTTCTTTTATCTTAGAAGGTGGCAAAGGAGAATCTGTCTTTATTTCAAAATACGCCCATATATTTTTATCTTGGTATTCTTTGCAAATTTCAATTGCTTCATCAATATTGTCGCACTTAAATATTTCTATAGGTTTGTAATTTTTAAAATAAACCTCTTTCACTATAGGGGAGGTGCCAGCCTTTATGTCTACTAAATAAGCACATTTGGAATGGTTTATCTCGCTTTTGCTGTATTGAAGGGCTGAACCTGAATAATAGGCGTTTAGTGTAGAAGAAACTTTTTGGGGCCGATGAAGATGTCCTAATGCGATATACTGAGCTTTTTGTGGAAGATGTCTTATTTCCACAGCAAAACTTCCCCCTAATTGAATAGGTCTTTCAGAACCAGCCTCCTCCCCTCCGGAAACAAAAATGTGGGAGACTGCTATATTTATAGTGTCATCCCTGTACTTTTCAGAAAGCCTTTTAAAAATTTCTCCAATTCTCTCAGAGTAACTTTTTTGCCTCTTACCTTCTTCCATTTCCTCTGTGAAAATTTCATTTAATCTTTTTTCACTGGGATAAGGAAGGGCTATAATTACAGCTTTTTCACCTTTTATCTCTATTTCTAAGTATCCCTCTCCCGAATCTAAAATTTTAAATTTTCCAAAGTCTCCCTTGTGAACAATACTTTTAGGAGTACCTAGAAGTATCACTCCGTGCTCGTAGGCAAGAGGACTTGCTGCAGAAAGCCTTTCAGGGTTGTCATGATTTCCTGCAATAACCAAAATCACTCTCTCGCCACTAGAAAGCCTTTTTAGGGTGCTATAAAAAAGCATCTCTGCCTTCGCAGGAGGATTTGAAGAGTCGTATACATCTCCAGCAATTATAACTAGGTCTACATTGTTCTCTTCTACAATTTGCACAAAATCTTCTAAAAATTTTTCCTGCTCTTCCATCCTTGAAAAGTTTTCAAGGCTTTTACCTAAATGCCAATCAGATGTATGTAAAATCCTCATTTTATCACCCTTAATATTTCAGAATCTTTCCATTGAAAAACAAATAAATATATTTCTCTTTAACCTTTTTACCAGTAATCTTTTCTAAGGCTTTTCCATAAAGTTCTATTTGCACTTTGTACTTTTCTTTTGTCGCCTCCAAGGTTTCCTCTGTAACATAATCCGTCTTGTAATCAACAAGCACTATTTCCCCTTCTTCTTCAAAAAAGCAGTCAACAATGCCTTGAACAGCAATGAACTCATTTTCATAGTCCTCAGGCAAATCTTTGTAAACTTCTGTACTTTTAAACTTTATGTGGAAAGGCACTTCCCTTCTCACATTTTGAGAATTCAGCATCCTCATTCCAAGAGGAGTTTTAAAAAATGCTTCAATCTTCTTTACGTCAACTTCCTTAGCCTGTGCCTCTGTCAAAATCTCTCTATCCACCATATTTTTAATTTGCTTTTTTATACCCTCTGCAGTCAAATCCCCATTTAAATCTAATTTTTGCATAACGAGGTGCATAACTACCCCTTTTTCTACAGCAGTGAGTCCTTTTCTTTCCTCCAAAAAAGCAGGAGTTTTAAGAACTGTTTTTTCAAATATTGAAGTAGTATCCTCATCTATTACTTCCTCATTTAAAATTCTTTTAATCTCTGTGACAGAAAGCTTTGCAGGCAAGTGACAGGCCTTTTCATAAGGATACACGTAATTTAAACGCCTTGCTACTTCATCATAAAATTCACTGCTGGGGCTATTTAAATTTATATCTTTAAGCTTTTCTAAGAAACTTGTTTCTTCTTCAGCTTTTTCTTTATCGATAATTACATCTTTTTTATCCCAAATTCTTACCTGCCACTGAGAACGATCCTCTTCCAAAGCAGCACATTGTACATGTGCAAAATCTCTCAAAGGTTTTAAATCAGGATGCTTTATGACAGCAGGCCCTATCCAGTCTATATAACTTTTGCCTTTTAAAACTTCATACTCAGGCACTTTATTTCCCAACATAGCAATATTGCACCATTTTTTCACTTTTTCCTTTATGTCTTTGACACTTCCAACTAATATTAACTTTTCTTTTGCCCTTGTCAAAGCAACGTACAAAACCCTCATCTCTTCAGAAAGGCTTTCTAACTTTATTTTATTTTTTATTGCCTCTTTCACAATGCTGGGATACGATATTCTTCTTTTGAAGTCCACAAACTCAGGGCCTAATCCTAATAAATGATGGTACAATACGCTTTGACTCAAATCCTTTAAATTAAACTGTTTACCTAACCCTGCCACTATAACTACTGGGAACTCAAGACCTTTACTTTTGTGTATACTCATTATCCTGACCACATTTTCATTTTCTCCTACTATTTTAGCACTTCCCATATCGCCGCTGCTGACTTTTAGCCGAGTTACAAAATTAATAAAATTAAACAATCCTTTGAAACTTGTTTCCTCGTACTGCTTTGCCCTTTCAAACAAAATCCTCAAGTTTGCCTGCCTCTGCACCCCTTGAGGCATTGCCCCTACATAAGCGTAATACCCTGTGTCTTGGTATAAATACCACAAAAACTCATCTACCGGCATATAAATGGCTTTTTCTTGCCATTTTTTTAAAGATTTCAAGAAGAACACAATTTTCTGTCCTAATTCATCCTGCCTTTGGGCTGCCTTTTTAAGAGCTTCATATATGGTCTTATTAGGCTCTTCTAACCTTATGTCAATTAGCTCTTCAGGAGTAAAGGAAAAAATAGGAGACCTCAAGACTGCCAACAAGGGAATATCTTGCATTGGATTGTCTATCACCTGAAGGAGGGATATTATAGTCTTTATCTCTGTTGTTTCAAAGTATCCCGTTCCTGTGTCCGCAAAAGCAGGAATACCGGCATTTATAAGTTCCTCTAAAAATACAGGTGCCCATCTTTCTGTAGCCCTCAAGAGTATTACTATATCCCTATACTCAACAGGCCTGTAATTTTTGAGGTTTTTATCATAAACCATAAAGATGCCTCTTTCGCTTTGGTTGACTAATTCTTTTATCCTTTGAGATACAACCCTTGCTTCTCCTTGTATGTTATCAATAACCTCTTCCTCTTCTTCCTCATAAACCTCTACTTCTTCCTCCTCAGGGATTTCATCATTTTTCTCTATTAAATGTATTTCTACAGGTCCACCTACAATGGCACCAAGAGGAGGTGTTCCAAAATCTGCTCCATAGTTTAACTTTTCTTCATCCGTATAATCTATCTCCCCTACATTCTTAGACATTATCTTTTTGAAAATGAAATTTACCGCATCTATGATTTGGGATCTGCTTCTGAAATTTTTATAAAGCAGTATCTTTTTATTTTTATCTTCCTCTTTTGAAGAATAAGTATTGTATTTTTCAAAAAATATATACGGATTTGCTTGCCTAAACCTGTATATGCTCTGTTTTACATCCCCTACCATAAACCTGTTAGGTGTATCTTCTCGGGCTATAGTGCTTAGTATAACTTCCTGTATTAAATTAGAGTCTTGATATTCATCTACAAAAATCTCTTGAAATTTTTCTCTATACATCAAAGCTACCTCTGAAGGCTTCATTTTACCCTTTTCATCGACTTCTGTCAAAATTTTTAGTGCGAAATGTTCAATGTCATTAAAGTCTATAATGCCTTTTTCCCTTTTTTTATCAGCATATTTTTTATCAAAAAGTAAAATCAAATCCACCAAAGCCTTCATGATAGGGTACAAAACTTTAATTTCTTCTTCAATCTTTTCTATGTCATCTGAAAAAAACTTATTTCTTATCTCTTTAATTTTAGCTTTAACCTCATTCCTTATTTTTGTCACTTCTTCTTTTACTTTAGGGTCTGCATCTTTACCTGCTCTGGGAAGTCTATCAAATTTTATGGCATTTATCTGTTTTCTAAATTCCTCCCAATTTTCACAGTCTAGAAGTTTTTCCAAGTTTCCCGCCTCTATTTCAAAATTATCAAGATAGCTTTGGAGCCCAATTTCAGCATGAAGCTTATCAATTGCCACATACATTCCATTTAAAAGTCCCGATATTTCTACTTTTAAACTGTCTAAGATGACTTGTGCCCATTGAGACTTTTCAAAATTAAAATCTTCCTTCACTTCAAAATTTAATAGCATCTCCATAAGCCATTTTTCAGGCCATGGAAGTGACTTTACAAAATTATATAATCTTAAAAGAACATCCACAAGAGGTTTATCGTCTCTTGTGCCTCCATAACTTTCAATCAACATCAAAAAATCCTGATTATCTTCTTTTTGATACAATTCCTCAAAAAGCTCTTCTGCCGCCTCTAATTTTAAAAGTAAAGTTTCTGTATCATCCCCTATTCTAAAGTTAGGGTCTAAATCTACGAGAAAAAAGTTATTTCTCACAACCTCTAAGCAGAAGGAGTGAATTGTAGTGATTGTAGCTTTGTTAAGTAATGTTAGCTGATTACTAAGCCGCCTATCTTCCGGATTTTGGTCTAACTTAGAAATCAGCGCATCTGCTATTCTTTCTCTCATTTCAGAGGCAGCAGCATTTGTAAAAGTCACTACCAACAATCTATCAATATCTACAGGATTTTCTTTGTCTGTAATAAGTCTTATAATTCTTTCAACCAAAACGGCTGTTTTGCCAGAACCTGCACCAGCAGCAACTAATAGGTTATTTCCCCTTGTATTTATAGCTAACTGCTGTTCATGAGTCCACGTAGTCTCCATCTGTTTTCACTTCCTGTTCTAACATACTCCATATTTCTTCAACATCTTTAGTCTTTATAACCCTGTAATCATTATCTTTAAAATTCTTTTCAAATTGGCAGATAGAAGAGTAAGGGCAATATTTGCAAGGAGTTTCTTTATCTTTTTTATAAGGAGAAATTGAGATGTTCCCTTCCAGCATTTCTTCAGTCAATCGCTGTATAGTTTTTTTAACATGTTTTCTCAACAATTCAAACTGCTCTTTTGTAGCTCCTTTGGTGTTTTTGCCTATGCTCCCGTCTTTATTGATTGTTGCTGGAATTATATAAGAAGTGCCTTCAATTGATTTGTCCATCTCTTTTATAATTTGCTCATCTTTTAAAACAAGCCCTTCTAGTCTTAATCTTTTAAAAATCTCTTTTTGCAGATCTTCATCCGACATATCCTTATCTGCCTTTATAATCGGGTAATCTATTTTAAAGTAAAACACACCAGCCGGATTCAAAGTCGTACCCTCTTTTATTGCGCTTTCCAATATGGCATCCAAATATATCAAAAGTTGAAGCTCTAAACCATAGAAAACATCAGAAAGGTCTAAAGTTTTGTTGCCAGACTTGTAATCTATTATTCTTATATAAGCTTCATCCTCTTTTTTAAATATGTCAATTCTGTCTATCCGCCCTATGAGATTTATCTCTTCACCATTTGATAGTCCAATCTTTATAGGAGGATACTTTTGATTATCACCAAAAGCAACTTCATGGTCAACAGGTTTAAAAGAACTCCTCTTGATATGCTCAGATACAATCCAAACCGCATTAGAAAGTATTCTTTTTAATCTTTCAGCAAGAAACTTATACCTAGGACTGCTGTTTAAAATATAACCTGGTATTTTTTGTATCATATCATCAACAATTATTGATACGGCTTCATCACACCACTCTTTATCAACCTCTTGCCATGTAAGTTCTTCTTCCTCCAACGCTTTTGAAAATCTATCGAGGATATTGTGCATAAATATTCCTAAATCAGGTGGCTCAAAACTATATATTTTTCTTTCTCTTGCTTTAAGTCCGTATTGGACAAAATAGGCAAAAGGACAAGCTGCGTATTTTTCAAGTCTGGATACGCTAAAACGTAATTTATCCCCGTACAACTTTTTCATCTTATGAGCAGGTACTTTTTCCACCTGATTAGTGTAATAAATACCTTCTAAAGCTCTTGTCAATCCCGGTTTCCAACGATCATTTTTAGCATACCATTTATACACATCCAACCACAGAGGATGTATTTTATCTGTCACATCCCATTTTTTAATCGCAGTTATCATTTCATTAAAAGTAGGTGAAGGTGTTGATACGCGATTTAAATTTTCCTCGGCTGTATCCATTTCTACCACGTTGTTAAATTGTTTTATTTTTGGAAAAATCTTTTTTAAACGGGAAATTATTATGGAAGGTCTCATGCTTTTGCCTTCATGGTCAGCAATAGGATAACTTATCCTTAAAAATTTGCTTGTGGAAGTTAAAGCAGTGTAGACTAAAAATTGCTCTTCAAAAACTTTAGTCTTTGTATCATTGTCTAACTCCACATCGTGAGAAGTTAAAATTTCTCTATCTTCATCTGTAAGAATTCTCTCATCAAAATGGGAAGCAGGAAATATACCGTCATTTACACCGATTATGTAAAGTGCTTTTGCATTGTGGCTTTTCATCCTATCAACGCTAGTAACCAGCACTTCATCAAGGGCAGGAGGAATAGTCCCAATTTGGTATTCGTCAAATCCTATGCTGAGTATCTTCGCAAACTGTTCTACTGTAACTTTCTCTCCCCCTATCACTTCTACCAATTGATCTAAAACATCTACAACAATATCCCAAACCTGTGCGTATTGATTTGCTGTATCATATTCCTTTTCTTCTTTGAATTTTTCAATCAATTTCTGAATCTTTTGAGGCAACCCCATCTCAACGAGAAAATCGTATAAAGTACCACAAGCTTCTCTAACATTTTTTGATTTGGAAAACTTTTTATAAAAACCCTGCAATGGAATTGTAATTTTCTCTTTTATCTCATTTACTTTTTCTATTATCTCTTTTTCCTCTTCCTCCATTGTCAATCTGTCGAATCTGTAATCTAGCCTATAATTCCAAGCCTCCTCTTTCCATTTATCTCCCTTTATGCCATTGGCAAGTACATAATTTTCAATAAGGCTTATGTCCTCTATTTCTAAATTTGCAAAACCTGTCTTTAAGTACCTAAAAACAGATTCATAAGACCATCTTTTTAAATGAATGTCAAAAAGGGAGGTTATAAAAACAATGATGGGATTATTTTTTATTTCTATCTTTAGGTCTATAAAGTAAGGAATTCCATATTGAGAAAATATAGCTTTAACAAGTTTATGATATCTATTTAAATCGCGAGCAGCTACCACAATCTCAGAGTACCTAAGTCCTTTATCTCTCACCAGTCTTATGATATCTCTCGCAGTTTCTTCAACTTCACTATATACGTTGACAGCTTTAAAAAGACTTATATCCTTTGTCTCACTTGGATATACTTTGTAAGGATAGGAAAAAAAGTGTTTTTCTAGAAAGCTTAGCTCTTCACTTTCTCTGAATCTTTTAGGTGTTCCTCCATTTAAATCCACCGGTTTTTCATAAGATATATTATTTCTCTGACATATTTCCAAAAGCTTATCTTCTGTTTTTTTAGTAGTGTAAAAAAGGTCTGTAGTATCAATTTCAGAGAAATTGCAAGATGTGTCCATACAAAGAGTTACATTTACTCTTGAAGCTTTCTTTAAAAGCTTTTCTATCACCCTATACTGCTTTGGCGTAAAACCTGTAAAACCGTCTATCCAAAATTCAGCACCTTCAAACTGAGAAGAATATTCCAGTTTCTCTGCTAAAAGAGCCAACTCATCCTCTTGGTCTATATAATTTTGGTGTAAATTCTCTTCAAATTTAGAATATATTAAACTTATGTCCCTCAGTTTTTCTCTCAATCCCAAATAATCTATTGTTTCAGCTATCTCTAGCAACTTATCAGGGGACACTTCAAATCTTTTAAGCTCTGTTATAGTTTCTGAAATTTTTTTGATAAAACCCTGCTGCTTGGAGGCTTGAGAATAAATTTTTAAGTCTTTTTGCGCGTCTTCCATTATTTTGTAAATAAGCATTGACCTTCCGCATGATTTCAGGTGTTGATGAGTGAGACCCCCTACCTCTGTAAATACCCTGTTTGCCAAAGTTTTAAAACTTAAAACTTGCGCCCTTATCTTCTCATCTTTTTCAATTGTATCTAAAAGATATTTTTCTGCCTCAAAAGTAAACTGCTCAGGAACAAAAAGTATGAGGGGATGGGATTTTCCATCACTTAATTTTCTTTTTATATCATTAAGGCAAAAGCTAGTCTTGCCTGTACCTGCTCTTCCATATATAAACCTTATGCTCATATCGTCCACCTCTATAAGTGAAAAGACATCTATATAAATGTTACCACATTATTGAGATTTGGTGAAGAGATTCAGGCTTTATTTGGCATCCAATACTTGACATCACAATATTGTCAGCAGCCGAAATAAGCCCTGTCGCAACCATCTTTATTTTACTCTGTTTGTCAGTTTGCCTATCCCCTCTATTTCAATAGTTACGATATCTCCAGATTTTAATGGCCCGACGCCAGAAGGTGTTCCCGTCAATATAACATCACCGGGATTTAAAGTCATGATGTGGGATATAAAACTTATAAGTTTTGGAACGTTAAATATAAGGTGTTTGGTATTGCTTTTTTGCTTTACTTCACCATTCACATATGTAGTTATGTCCAAAGAAGATGGGTCTAAGTCTGTCTCAATCCAAGGGCCTATGGGCAAAAAGGTGTCAAAAGACTTCGCTCTTGTCCATTGACCATCTTTTGCCTGCAAATCCCTTGCAGTAACATCGTTAGCTATTGTATATCCAAGGACATAATCTAATGCATCTTTTTCAGATACATTTTTTGCCTTCTTGCCAATGACAACAGCCAATTCCCCCTCATAGTCAACCCTTTCGGACATCTCCGGAAGGACTATAAAATCATCAGAGCCTATAACTGCCGTTGAAGGTTTTATGAATAATGTCGGCTCCGCCGGCTCTTTGTCACCCATTTCCTCTATATGGTCCCTATAATTTAGCCCTACACATATAGCTTTTGTAGGCAGGCAAGGAGGCAAAAGCTTTACTTCCTCCAAGTTGTAAGAATCAAAGCCTTCACTTTCAAATGTAATGACTTTATCCCCTTTAATTATTCCATATTTATTTGGCACCTTGTCTATTCTCACAAGTCTCACAATAAAACCCCCTAAATCTTAGATTTAAAAATATTTTACCATATAATTTTATGATTAAAAAATAGCCTGCATTTACAGGCTCAACTACATTTGGTTTTTTATGTACTCTCCTAATTTTTTATCTACTTAGCTTATGTGATTTAGCACCCAATCTACTAAAGTCCTATTAACAGTCATCAAATTAGTGAGTGTAGGACCTTCTTTTTTTATTTTTTCATCCAGTTCATTGACTTCTTTAATAAAATTGTCATGAATTCGTTTATGTATTTCATACTCAGGATATTTATACTTTTTCATCAGCTCCTGTTCGGCGCCAAAATGTGTTACAGTATACTCTTTTACAAATTCCATTGCTTCCCTAACTTTTTCCTTGCCTCTTTTTTGATTGTATGCCTCTAAAAGGTCATTGATTCTCCTGATCCACTCCTTGTGCTGTTCATCAATGTAATCATTTCCTACAGACAAAGACTCTGTCCACTTCATTTTAAAAATCCCCTTTTAACTTTTTTATGTGTTCTCCTACCTTTTTGTCTTCTTTGCTTATGTGATTTATAAGCCAATCCACCAACGTTTTATTGACAAGCATTATAATTGATAAATTTATGCCCTCTTTTTTTATTTTTTCGTCCAATTCTTCTACTTTTTTAATGAAATCTTCATGAATTTTTTTGTGATCTTCATAGGAAGGGTATTGATATTTTTTCATGAGGTCTTCTTCAGCGCTAAAATGTTCTATAGTATAATCTTTTAAAAACTTCATCACTTCTTCAATTTTTTCTTTGCCTTTTTTCTGGTTGCAAGCCTCCAAAACATCATTTACTTTTTTTATTAACTCTTTATGTTGACTGTCAATGAGTTCATTTCCAACTGATAAAGATTCAGTCCACTTCAACACCCTTACCTCCCACCTTTATCATTAACTACATTGTAAACTTTTATCGACAAAAAAGCAATATTAAAAAGGACAAACTCCTAAGAAAAACTAAGAAGTTTGTCCTTTTTTGTATTTTATTCGTATCTTAGAGCTTCAATTGGATTTAAATTTGCTGCTTTGTTTGCAGGATATACGCCAAAGAACAATCCCACAATCACTGAAAAGGAAAAGGATATTAATACTGTAGAGAGAGAAGGCTTAGCATTTATATTCATAGCTGAGCCTAATATCATCGACAATACGTATCCTCCTATAATTCCCACTATTCCTCCTAATCCGCTTAAAGTTAATGACTCAACTATAAACTGAAGTAATATATCTTTTTTTTTGGCTCCTAATGCTTTTCTTATCCCTATCTCTCTCGTCCTTTCAGTAACAGATACAAGCATTATATTCATTATGCCTATTCCACCAACTAAAAGAGAAATTCCTGCAATCCCGCCAAGTAGTAAGCTCAATGTGTTAGTAACACTATTTACTGTAGATAAAATTTCTGATTGGTCCATTATTCTAAAGGCATCTGTATCGCCTTTAAATATAGTTAGCAGTTTGCTGGTTATTTCGTTTTTAGCGAGTTCAACCGTATTTGGGCTTGTAGCTTCTATATATATTTGTGTTATGTCTTTATTTTTTGCAAAGTAGAACATTGTTTTAAGGGGTATAAATATTGAATCATCATCAGAACCTGCAATTGAAGAACCTTTTTGGGACAAAATACCTACTACCGTGAAGTTTTGGCCATTTAATTTTATAGTCTTACCAAGAGGGTCAGTAAAGCCAAAAAGCTCGCTCGCTACATTGCTGCCAAGAACTGCTACTTTGTTCCTCCCTTCATCATCCATTGGCAAAATAAACCTGCCAACTGCTACTTCTATGTTTCTTATAGACTGATAATCTCCATTTACCCCATTTACTGTTGTGTTGTCCACTGAATTATCTCCGTACATAGCCGTTACACTGGTAGATATGACTGGAGATATAGCAGCTATATGGTTTGAGTCTCCTAAAGCAATAGCTTGGTCATAAGTTAAAGAGCTTTCTCTTCCTCTTCCTCTTATGTTTACCATTATAAGGTTTGAACCCATACTTTGTATCTGAGAAGTAACACTTCTTGTAGAGCCTTGGCCTATACTTACTAAGGCTATAACAGCTGTGACACCTATTACAATCCCCAACATGGTGAGAAAGGATCTCATTTTGTTACTTAAAACACTACGTAGAGCTATCTTTACAACTTGAACATATCTCACTATGGTAACACCTCGTTTTCTAGAATGTGCCCATCTTTTATTCTTATTATTCTTTTTGCCTGTGCAGCTATATTAGGGTCATGAGTTATGAGTACTACTGTATTCCCGTTCTCATTCAACTCCTTTATTATTTTCATTATCTCACTACCATTTTTTGAATCTAAGTTTCCCGTTGGTTCATCTGCTAGTATGAGAGGAGGGTCATTTGCAAGTGCTCTTGCTATCGCAACTCTTTGCTGCTGTCCTCCTGATAATTGATTCGGTCGATGATGCATTCTTTCTTTAAGTCCTACCATTTCTAAGAGCATTTCAGCTCTTTCTCGCCTTTCTTTTGCAGGAACACCTTTATATATCATAGGTAATTCTACATTTTCTAAAGCTGTCATTTTTTGAAGTAAATTGAAATTTTGAAAAACGAATCCTATTTCTCTACACCTTAAATCTGCTAATTCATTGTCAGAAAGTTTGCTTGTATCTATGCCATTTAGAAAGTATTCTCCAGAAGTTTTTACATCTAGACAACCAAGTATATTCATTAAAGTCGTTTTACCTGAACCCGATTGTCCCACAATTGATACAAATTCTCCTTTTTCAATGTCAAAACTTATACCATCTAAAACTTTTACCTCGTTTTCGCCCATTTTATAAATTTTTGTTAAATTTCTTACTTTTATTAAAACGTTACTCATTATTTACCCCCTTGTGAATTACTTTGAAGATGTTCCACTACTTCTACTGCCACTTTGACTTGGCTTATTTCCAGGTGGATTTGCTCCTGGTACAGGTCCAGCGCCAGGTCCACCCATTATTCCAAAACCAGCTCGTTGCGAGTTAGTATTTGTAGAAGAACTAGTTGTAGGGATTAAAACTTTGTCTCCTTCTTTTAATCCACTTGTGATTTCTATATAATTGTCATTGTAAATTCCTGTTTCGATAAACTTGATGTTATTTTCCAACGAGGTTTTAGTGGTACTATTCTTACTTTTTTGATTCTTTAAATCATCTGTATATAATATTACATATTTTTTATCATCATTAGTTTGCACAGCTTGTAATGGAAGAAGCAGGACATTTTCTTTTTCAGCTACAATAATAGATATATTTACAGACATTCCTAACATCAAATCGCCGTTTGAATCAAGTTCAACAGTTACAGTGTATGAAGAAACACCATTTTCAACAGTGGGAAGCTGAGATATTGCTGTAACAGTACCCGTAAAAGTTTTATCTGGCAAGTCGTCTGTTGTAATTTCGGCTTTTTGACCTACTTTAATGTTTTTTATGTCTGCTTCATCTACAGAAAGATTAACTGTATAATTTCCATTACCCACTATTACTGCAGTTTCAGCCTCACTTTCATAATTAGATAATTCACTTACATCTGAAATAGGTACAAAAGTTAACTGACTTGATTGACTGCCATTTGTAGTGCTATCACTAGTTGAACTACCTAATACATCTCCTTCTTTTATATTTTGACTTACTATCTTACCATCTATTGGTGAATAAATCTTTAGATTTTCAAGTTGTTCTAAAAGCTCATTGTAATTATTTTGAGCTTGTGTTAATGCTAATTTGTCATTTTGAATCTGTGTATCACTAATATTATCTGAGGATAATTCTACAAGAAGCGTTCCCTTCTTTACATTTTCTCCTTCTGTTACGTTTATTTTTTCAACAGTACCAGATGTCTTAGCTATTACAGTGACTGTATTTTTAACAGTTAGTGTACTGTCTTCTAATGCTTTTTCTACTCCATTGTCTGTATGTATTGAAACTTGAACTTTCATTCCGTCGCTTAGTGCCCCCGGATTATCAAGCCCAACTGTCACGTAATAATATTCCATAGTATTGTGAGGTACCGCTTGATGAGAAACATATTCGACAGTGCCTGTTATAGTTGTTAAAGAATCATACAAAAATATATCTGCTTTTTGCCCAACTTTAATGTTTTTTATCTGTACCGAATTAAAAGGAACTCTGACAGTCACATGAGAATAATCAGCAATTGTTGCTACTTGAGTTCCTGCACTTACATTTTGCCCCTTTTGTACAAGAATGCTATCTACAATTCCGTCTGAAGGAGAAGTTATTTTTAAATTAGCAATACTCTTATTGTAACTTTCTAAATCGGACTTTAGCTGTTGAGCAGCTAAATCGACGTTTAACTTTGCTTCTTCAATTTGTTGTTTCAAGCTTTCATTTTCAATTTCGTAAAGCAAATCACCTTTTTTTACTGTATCTCCTTCTTTAAAATATACTTTTTTAACTGTACCATTACCTTTTAGAGTAATTACTCTTACATCATTCGTTATGTTTCCGGTCCCAGTAACCTTCATGGAAATATTACCACGAGTAACTGTAGCATATGAAAACTGTCGAGGTTGTGATGATTTGGCTCTGTTTACAAAATAAAAAGTAACAATGCCACTGATCAAAACAGCAATAATCACATACAAATATTTCTTCTTCATAAATCCACCTCTTCTAAAAAATTGATGTCGTAATTAAGCATATCAAAAAATTGTTATGTAAAAATTAAGAATATGTGATAAATTTGTGTAGTCTACACTTTTATGTACTTCCATCTACCCGCTTTAAACCTATAACTATACATTACTGACCTCACAACAAAGTCGATACATATGCCAATCCAAATTCCATATATTCCTATGCCAAAAACTTTCCCCAAAGTGTAACCAATTGTCACTCTAAAAAGCCATAAGCCAATAAAAGTTGAAAGAACAATATAAGGAATGTCGCCTGCAGCCCTTAATACTCCTGCCATGACATTTAATATAGCAAGCAAAGGTTCTACCACAGCAAAAATCTTTATAATATCAGAAGATATTTTTATTACAACAGGGTCAGTAGTATAAAGCGCTGCAAGCTGTCTTGAAAATATAAACATAAAAAAGCCTATAATAGAAATCACAACAACAGCAATATTTCTTGAAACCTTTGCATATATTTCTGCTAACATCAAACGTTTTGCTCCAAGACTTCTACCCACTAAACTAGTTGCAGCTAAGGAAAAACCAAATATAGGCATAAAAGCAAGGCTATTCGCATTCATACCAATCTGATATACTGCCATCGAAACTGTTCCCATTGTAGAGACAATAATCTGAACTACAAGAAAACCACCTTGCATTATTACTTGTTCCAAAGAAGCTGGTATCCCTACCCGTATAATCCGCATCATCATGTCAAAGTTCAGCCGTATTTTTTCTTTTATGTCAAGATTAATCCTTCTTTTGCCAAAATACAAGATATATAATTGCAAAAAACCTCCTATCGTTCTTGAGATTGTAGCAGAAAGTGCAGAACCTTTTACGCCTAAAGGAGGTACTACATATCCACTATGAAAATGTACTCCAAAAACAAGTATACTGTTTAATAAAAGATTTATGACATTTACTATAGCTGTTATATACATTGGTGTTTTAGTATCTCCAGCTCCTCTTAATGCTCCTGCTATTACAATTTCAACTATCATAAAAGGTATACCTAAAATCACTATTTTATAATATATTAAAGCCAATTTAAAAACATCGGGAGATACACTACCAAAAAAAATTTTAATAAGAGGTACCGCAAAAATATATCCAAGAACAGTAAAACCTATAGAAACAGCAATACTCATAATAAGGGATTGCATAACAGCAACGCGAGCACTTCCCTCATCTTCTTCGCCAATAAGCCTTGCTACAATTACTGTAGATCCAGTAGCAAGGCCTGCAAAAATAGCTTGAAAGAAAAAAATAAGAGAATTAATCATCCCAACAGCTGCAATTGCATTTGTTCCCACACGTCCTACAAATATAGTTGACACCATTCCAACTGTCATTATAAGCATTTGTTCTGTTATAGAAGGCCATGCCAGTTCTATAATTTCTTTCGCAATATTGCGTTTATGCCTTTCTTTAGCTTCCATTTAATCCCTCCATTGTTTCGTTTTATTATTTAAAAGCTCGCTGGCCTTTTTCACTATCTCCTGCCCTATTTTTTTATTTATTTCTCTGGCTATGTTTTCTGCCTTAATAGACTTGACAACACTTTTATCCAAAAACGACAATTGCTCATACTTTACTGCGCTCAAATTAGAAACAGATAGTCCAATCAACCTTATATACTGGTCCAATTTTATATTTTCAATAATTTCGTAGGCTACATTGTATATGTCCTCACTTAATCGTATATATTTATTTAAAGTTTTGCTTTTGGTGTGAATAGCAAAATCTGATGTCTTTATCTTAACAGTAACTGTTCTGGCATAAAGCCCCGCTCTAAACAATTCTTCCGATATTATGTCGGAAAATAATTTCGCATAGTGAAGCAAAAGTTTTTTATCTTTTGTATCTTTTTCTAATGTTTTTTCCTTTCCTATAGATTTAATCTCCCTCATAGTTTCAACAGGCCTCTCATCAATGCCGCGGATCCTTAAATATATCTCCACACCTACTTTACCAAAAATTTCGACAAGATTCTCCTGTGACAGTTTTAAAAGGTCACCTATTGTATTTATTCCCATAGATTTAAGTCTTTCTTCGGATTTTTCCCCTATGCCATAAACTTTGGAAACAGGAAGTGGTTTTAAAATGTCGGGAATCATGTCCTCCGTTATGACCGTAAATCCGTCTGGCTTATTCCAATCAGAAGCAAGTTTCGCAAGAAATTTGTTATAGGAAACTCCTGCAGAAATGGTAAGGCCCGTCGTCTCTTTCACTTTCTTTTTTATTTCCTTGGCAATAACCTCAGGATTTTTGTCAATATCTGTAACATCAAGATAGGCTTCATCTATAGAAACAGGTTCCACCAGAGGAGTTATACTGTACAGGATATCAAAAATTTGTTTTGAGACCTCTTCATATCTTTTTCTCCTTACAGAAAGAAAAATACCGTGTGGACATAGTTTCCTCGCCATGTACATCGGCATTGCAGAATGTATTCCGTACTTTCTTGCCTCATAGGAGCAAGTTGAAACTACTCCTCTCCCCGACAGACCGCCTACAATAACAGGTTTTCCTTTATATTTTGGATTATCATGTTGTTCTACAGATGCAAAAAAAGCATCCATATCAACATGAATAATCTTTCGTTTCATAATCATCCCTCAATTTTTTATTTCATATTAGGAAAACCCAGTTGTCTCAAGGCCTCATACAGTACTATAGCTACAGAGTTGGACAAGTTTAAAGACCTTGTAGATATCACTTCATGCATTGGTATCCGTATACAGTCTTCGTAGTATTTTTCAATCAACCATTTAGGAAGTCCAGCAGTTTCTTTCCCAAAAAGTATATAAGAATTATCTTCATATTTTACTTCATGATAATACTTTTTAGCCTTTGTGGTGGCAAGATAAAACTTTTTCCCTTTGTTTTGTTCAAGAAATCGTTCGAGATTATCGTAAACAGTAAGGTCTAAAAGAGGCCAGTAGTCTAAACCAGCTCTTTTTACGTATTTTTCGTCTATACTGAAACCTAAAGGTTTTACAAGATGAAGCCTGCTGCCTGTAAGTACACAAGTTCTTGCAATATTCCCTGTGTTTTGTGGTATTTCAGGTTCAACAAGTACTACATTAAGTGGCATACTCTACCTCCTGTATTGTAACTAACTTTATTTTATTATATCACAAGAGCTTTATAATTAAAAAAAGAGTGAAAAATTTTCCCACTCATAGCGAAGCTTTTAGTTAATTTTTAAATTGACTCGTCCATAAAATAGTGTTATTATTTTTAAGAAGATAACACTATTTTATGGGAGTGATAAGTCTGGAAGAAATAACACGTTTTGGAGTTTCAATGGAATCAAAACTTCTTTATCAATTTGACGAGCTTATAAAGAAAAAAAGTTATAATAACAGGTCTGAAGCCATAAGAGATTTGATAAGAGATTTTATAATAGAAAATCAGTTGGAAGCAGAAAATACGGAGACCATTGGTACAATTACTTATGTTTTTAACCATGAAGTAAGGGAAATAAATGACAAGCTGACAAACATACAACACAAACATTATCAAAACATAATCTCAACAATGCACGTGCACTTGGATAAGCATAACTGTCTCGAAATAATGGTACTAAAAGGTACCGCAAAGGAAATTACAAAAATTGCAGATGAAATTATAAGTACAAAAGGAGTAAAACATGGAAAACTAGTGATGACAACAACGGGTAAAAATTTGTAAGGGGGAATTTTTTATGCACATACCTGAAGGCTATATAAGTCCTCAAACCTGCGCTGTTATGGGTGCTGCTATGGTACCGGTCATTTCAGTTGCAGCAAAAAAAGTCAATGAAAGTTTTGACAAAAAAGACATATCTACTTTGGCTATAGGGTCTGCTTTTGCATTTACAATAATGATGTTTAACGTACCAATACCAGGTGGTACAACTTCCCATGCCATTGGTGCAACTCTCCTTGCAATAACTTTAGGGCCGTGGGCAGCAAGTATATCTCTTACTATAGCCTTATTTATTCAAGCATTGCTTTTTGGTGACGGAGGAATTTTAGCTTTAGGTGCAAATAGTTTTAATATAGCTTTTATAGCTCCTTTTGTTGGATATGGAATTTATAAACTTATGTTGGCACTTAAGTTAAACAAAGTCATATCATCTGCTATAGGGGGATATGTAGGAATAAATGCTGCTGCTCTTGCTACAGCAATAGAACTTGGACTTCAGCCATTGCTTTTTCATACAGCAAATGGAACACCCCTATATTTTCCCTATGGATTAAACGTAGCAATACCTGCAATGATGTTTGCTCATCTTACTGTAGCTGGTATTGTAGAAGCCATTATAACAGGCCTTGTAGTATATTATTTACAAAAAGCGGATGAGGAAAATATACTGTATAAATTTTCATCCAAGCTTAGAGGTGATAATAGATGAAAAAATTCTACATTGCAGCTATAGTTATAATACTTCTCACCCCTCTCGGGCTTTTAGCTCCTGGTTCGGCATGGGGAGAATGGGGCCTTGATGAAATTAAGAACATGATAGGATATGTACCTGAGGGAATGAGTAGATTCTCAGAAGTTATAAAAGCAATATTACCCGATTACAGTATACCAGGATTTGATGCTAATTTTTTCCAACAAGCTTTAGGTTATATTTTTTCAGCAGTTGTAGGAATTGCAGCTATTGTATTGATATTTGCAATATTAGGGAGGATTATGGGAAAACCCCAGAAGAAAAATGGATAACTTTTTACAAAAGACAATTTTAAGTATACAAAATGCATTTGAAGATATGTTTTATTCTGACACAATTTCTGCTAAAAAAGGTATTATGCAGTCTCTTGATACGAGAATAAAACTCGTCTCCGTTTTTATATTAATCATTATAGTCAACTTTGGAAAGACAATATCTTTTATGACCATATTTCTTATTTATACACTTTTGTTGGCTTATTTTTCTAAAATACCTTTAAAAGCATATGTTATGAGGGTATCAGCAGTCTCAATATTTTTTACAGGTATTGTCCTGATACCTTCACTTTTTAATGTAGTAAAAGAAGGACATCCTTTAGTATATTTCACAAAAAATTTTTACATAACAAAAGAAGGTTTGTATAGTGCCATTATTTTTATGATGAGGTCATTTATATCTTTATCCTTTGTATATATACTAGCACTGTCCACAAAATGGGTAGAAATATTAAAAGGATTGAGGTCTTTTAAGCTCCCCCGCATTTTTACTGCTACACTTGAAATGGCCTTACGTTACATCTTTTTGCTTTTAGAAATTGCTACAAACATGTTTCTCGCAAGAAAAAGTAGAAATGTGGGGAAAAGTAATAGTAGTGAAGGGCGAAAATTTGTCGCTTCTGCTATGGCAAATGTTTTGATAAGGTCTCAACAACTGAGCGATGAAGTTTATAACGCTATGATTTCACGAGGTTATAATGGAGATTACAAAGCACTAACTACTCTTAAAATGGCTTTTTATGATTATATATGGATAGGTTTTAATATAACTTTTTTATTCATCTTGTGGTATATCCACCCATAAGGAGGTTTAAATTGAGCACAGTATTTGAATTAAAAAATGTCTATTACTCTTATAATAAATCAGTTCCTGCTTTAGTTGACATAACTTTTGAAGTAAAAAAAGGAGAAAAATTAATTCTTCTCGGTGCAAATGGCAGTGGAAAATCCACTCTTTTAAAATTGATGGACAATTTAATTTCTCCTGACAGCGGTGAAATATGGGCATTTGGCAAATTGCTTGGCGATAAAAAAACTTTTGATGAATATGAATTTAGAAAAAAAGTGGGTTTTGTGTTTCAAGATTCCGATGTGCAACTTTTCAGCACTACAGTCTTTGACGAAATATCATTTGCTCCTCTTCAAATGGGTTTAGAAAGAAATAAAGTTCAAAAAACCGTAGAAGAAACCCTTAACTCTTTTGGAATTGAAAAGTTAAAAGATAGGCCCCCTCACAGATTAAGCGGCGGAGAAAAGAAAAAAGTCGCATTAGCGTCAGTCATGGTGATAAATCCTGAAGTTTTGCTTCTTGACGAGCCTACAAATGGTCTTGACCCACGGTCAAAAAAGTGGCTTTTGGAAAAATTACAAAAATTGAATAAAAACGGTACTACCATAGTAATCGCAACCCATGACCTTGATATAGCAGCAATGCTTTCAGACAGGATAATAGTATTAAACGAAAACCACTCCATAGAAGCTATAGGCAAGCCTGATGAAATTCTTAAAGATAAGGAGTTATTGCTTAAAGTTAATCTTATTTAATAAAAATAAGAGTAGGTTTTATCCCCTACTCTATTTTCTCTTCTACAAATTTTATTATTTTTAACGCCTTATTAATTGCTGAAATAGCTTCTTCTTCATTGCTTCTTTTCATATAATACACGCCCTTTATCTAATACTTTTGCTATAAATTTATTTTTCCTATATAATTTTTCAATTTCTTCAGGAGTATAAACCAATATATCCATTGCAACATTTGGCTTTATAGCATCATAAAACACTTGCAATCTTTCCAAAAACGGCAGGTCAGTCTTCCAAATTATCAAAAGGTCTATATCGCTTCTTAAATGTACATCTTCTCTTTCCAATGAACCAAATAATACCACTTTTTCGGGATTTAAAGAAATAATAGAATCAATAGCTTTTTCTAACTCATCTCTCAACACTTTTAATCTTTTTTCTTTTTGAGGCATTATATATGGCATAATTTTATCACCCATTCACATTATACCATATTTATATAAAAGTAAGAATCTGATTTAATATTCCGATAGTGTCAAGATACTGTAGGATTTTTTTAAGACAACCCCTGTAACTTAGTTAATTTCAGGGCTTCGTCTTATCATGTTTTTTATATAACTTGTGCATATTTTATTGCTCTTAAAACCCTATATATTGGCGTTACTTTGCCTATATTCAAAACCGTAATATTATTTATCTTTTCATTTGTAGACGTTTTAACTCTTCTTACCGCCTCTTTTATTTGCTTCTTCGTTAATTTGTAACTTCCTTCATTTATATTCTTCCTCTTACCCCATTCTACTTCTCTTAAGTCTCCTCCATTCTTGCTGAATACCCTTAATTTCGCCATTAGTTTTAATCCTTCTCTACTCCACCCTAATGGATTCCTGCTTAGTCTTACTGAAAATACATGGCTTATATGCCCTTCTGCACTGCACCCTATTACATCTTTGTCTTTGTTGTATATCTCTATCCCTTCCCAATTGTTTAGTATGTATTTCCTTGCTTCTTTTATCTTCTCTTTCTCCCTCTCTTCCTCTGCTGCCTTTATTAGTTCATCAAATATCTTCTTCACTCCTTCTTTATCTCCTTCATTTATTGCTCTCCATATCTTTTCCCTGTATTTTGGCTCTTTTGATGTGGCTTTTAATACGTATTTGTTTAAATGATATCTGTCTAACACAAACCTTGATTTTGCTATCCACTCTAATCCCTCTTTTATCCACGGTGCTCCATCTCCTGCTATGTATATCTTCTCTATCTCTTTTCCTTGTAAGTTTTTTTCTATGTAATTGGCTACATCTATCCATATGTCTTCTGCTTTCTCTCCTACGTATGCCTTGTAATGCACATTTCTCAGTACATCTCTACCATTTCTCTCTTCTTTACCTTCATGTATGTATATCAATCGCGGTGTTTCATTGCTGCCATCTTGCAAAGGCACATGGTCTTCATCTGCTTCTATGTATAATACCCTTACTTCTTTCTTCTCTTTTATTTCTCTCTTTACTTCTACTTCTCCTATTTCCCTTATTGCGTTTAATACTGTCTGTTTACTTAACTCCTCTGGACATGCTTTTTTACTGCTTCTTTCATATGATTCTTCTATTGCGTTCTCTACTAACTTTATTTTTACACCTTTTTCTATCCTATCGTGCCGCCCTATCTCTAATGCATCATCCACCAAATATGTATATCTTCCATCCTCTCTGGATTTGTAATATGTCCTCTCATATTCTATATCCCCAAGGATTGTGGTTAATCTCTTTTTATCTTTCCTCTCTACTACCCATTTTTCTTTCCTTCTCTTGTCTTCTTTTATTATCTTATCTAACTCTTCAATAATTGCTTCTATTGCCTCTCTACCTAGTTTGTCCGTTAGTTCCTTTATCCTTGCTGCAAGCTCTGTAATATTCATTCCTTTGTTTAATAAATCACTAAAAATTTCTATCACTTCTCTAGTGAAATTTAGAGCATTTTGTAGTATAATATCTTCAAAGATATGTTTGTTCACAAGAGACACCCCTTTCTGTGTTGTTTTGTTTTCCATAATCTATTTTATCACAGGGGTTGTCTCTTGTTTTTTTTGCTCAAAAAATCCTACGATAATTTTACACTATGTAATATTCCTCCTACCAATATCGCGACGAAAATGTCAACAAAAACTACCCACCATGTCTTTCTCCAACCAATTGTTCTTTTTAATGCCGCAATTGTAGCAATACAGGGAATATAAAGCATTGTAACAACACCAAAGACAATCATCTGCTTTGGAGTCAAAATCTGTGAAATATGACTTGTCCCAGAAAGAGCTAAAAGCATTATAAGGGTAAGCTCTTTCCTCAAAACCCCAAAAATCAATACTATTCCTACTATTGATGGCAATCCCAACCATTTTACTACAATGGGGTCCGTTACATACGTCACATATTTAAATATACCTGTGTATTTCAATATTTCAAGCACAAGACTTCCTACAACAATTATAGGAAGTGCCACATACAAAAAGTCTTTAATCCTAATCCATATTTGCTTTAGTGTTGGTTTTAACGCGGGTACTCTGTAACCGGGAAGTTCCATTATCAAATCATAGGGTTTTCCATGCGCTATTTTATCTGCAAAATACGCTGCTATATAAATTACCAAAACATCTAAGGCAAAAACAGCAAGTGCGTATTGCGGCCCCATGAATACCCCTATTGTACCTAAAATTATCACAATCCTTGCAGAACAAGGCACAAGAGTGGACATAAAAGACGCAACAAATATTTCTCTATCAGTTTCTAAAATTTTTGTGCCTAGTACTGCCGGGACATTGCACCCAAAGCCCATCAATATTGGAATGAGAGCTTTGCCGTGAAGTCCCACTTTGTGCATTATCTCATCCATTAAAAAGGCAATTCTTGCGAGGTAACCTGTGTTTTCAAGTATTGATAAAAATACATAAAATGGGAGTATATAAGGTAGTACGATGGTTATAGCAGAAATAAGTCCTTCAACAAGTCCATTCCATAAAACATCTTTATACATATTTGGAATATGCAAATTATACACCAAAGGTCTTAATACATCAAAAAATCCCTCCAACACGCCAGAAAAATACTCTCCAAATTTAAATATGCCGTAAAATGATATGAAGACAATAGCAAACATTGATATATAGCCAAATATTTTATGAAGAGCAACATTGTCAATCAAATCAGTCCATGTAATTCTATGGTGAATTTCTGATACTGTCTGCCTGGCTATAAAAGAAGCAATATCATACCTGGCTGCTGTAACTAAAGTCACAAGAGGGCCATCTGTCTTCGCCTTTAATCCCTCTAGTTCTTTTTGAATCTCTTCATAAGCCTTTTTACCATCAGGCTCTCTTTTTAGCTTTTCAATTATATCGCTATCTTCTTCTATAAGTTTTAGAGAAATCCACAGAGGATGAAACAAATTTATAATGTTTACTACATTGTGTTTTAAAAGAATATTGTAAATTCTCATTACATACTCGCTTATTTCATTTCCATATTTAAGAATTTTCTCTTGCTTTATGTCATAGTCATTTACAGTCGTTTCTTTATTTGAATCTACAACTTCTAAAACCTTATCTATCAATTTTTCAAGGCCTTTTCCCTTTGTAGCAATAGTTTTTACAACAGGAATCCCTAAAAGTTCTTCTAACTTTTTTACATTTATATCTATACCCTTTTTAATGGCATAATCTACTTGGTTTAAAGCCATAACCATAGGCACATGAAGCTCTAAAAGCTGAACTGTAAAGAACAGATTTCTTTCAAGGTTAGAGGCATCCACCACATTTATTACAACATCTGGCTTTTCAAAAGCTATAAACTCACGAGAGACAATTTCCTCTTGAGAATAAGCAGAAAGTGAATAAATGCCGGGAAGGTCAACAATTTTTATAGTTCGTCCTTTAAATCTCAAAACCCCTTCTGCCCTTTCCACCGTTTTCCCCGGCCAATTACCAATTATCTGAGTTAAACCTGTCAATTGATTGAATATGACGCTTTTTCCCACATTAGCATTTCCCGCTAAAGCTATAACTATTTCTTTTTTCACCGCATATCCCCCTTCCCATCAAGGGTTTTTACATATATCTTTGAAGCAAGACCATATCCAATCACAAGGTGAGAATTTCTAACTTCAAGCTCAACAGGCCCCCTTAAAAGGCCTTTTCTAACTACCTTAACTTTTGTCCCCGGGACAAGTCCCATTTCATTCAATCTTTGCGTAGCTGCTCTTCCGGCTTTTATTAATACAATCTCTCCTTCATGATTTTCCCTTAATTGTATAAGATTTAGAATAGTATTCTCTGCCATCTGTTGTGCCTCCATAATTGAAAATAATTATCAATATCTATATAAAAATTGTAACATTCTTTATGCATACATGTCAACCCAGAATTCACACATTCGTTAAATTTCAAACGTTTTTATTTAAATTTTTATACTTCAATTTATTAAATTATTGAATTACGCCTATCTTTGTATTATAATGTGCATAAAATATATTTTTAGGAGGTGCAAAAATGGATAAAAGCATGGAGATCCTTGACCTTCTGTGCGAAAACAGCCGTCTTACAGAAAAGCAAATGGCAGCAATCACAGGGCTTAGTGAAGAAGAAGTTAAAAACACAATAAAAAGTCTTGAGGACAAAAAAGTGTTGTTAAAATACACTGCTCTCGTGGATTGGGAAAAGGCTGGCCGGGAAGTCGTAACTGCCCTCATAGATGTAAAAGTAGCACCCCAGCAAGGACTTGGATTTAATGCAATAGCTGAAAGAATATGCCAGTACGAAGAAGTAAAATCAGTTTCCTTAATTTCCGGAACTTACGACCTTTCCGTTGAAGTAGAAGGTAAAACAATGAAAGAAATAGCCCTCTTTGTTGCTGAAAGACTTGCCCCCATTGATGGCGTATTAAGCACTACCACACATTTTATTTTAAAAAGATATAAAAAAGACGGAGTTTTTTATGAAGAAGGACAAGACGACAAAAGATTGGTGATAACACCATGAATACAGACAAATACATATCCAACGTAGTAAAAAGTATTCCACCGTCCGGAATCAGAAAATTTTTTGACCTTGTGACTAATTCAAAGGATATAATATCATTAGGAGTTGGCGAACCAGATTTTGTAACTCCATGGGAAATAAGAAAAGAAGGCATAGACGCACTAGATAGAGGTAGCACAACATACACCTCAAACTTAGGCTTGCCCGAACTTAGAATCGCCATATCCTATTTTTTAAAAACTCATTATAATTTAACCTATGACCCTGAAAAAGAAATAATGGTAACTATTGGTGCTAGTGAAGCCATTGACCTTGCTCTGCGAGCTCTTTTAAATGACGGTGACGAAGTCTTAGTTCCTGAACCTAGCTATGTTTCATATGCCCCCTGTGTAACTCTGACAAGAGGTATCCCTGTGTTTGTACCTACCGACGAAAAAAACAATTTTATACTAACACCCGATGACCTAAAATCAAAAATAACCTCGAAAACAAAAGCATTAATTCTTCCTTACCCCAATAATCCTACAGGTGCTATCATGAAAAAAGAAGAATTAGAAGAAATTGTAGACATAATAATTGAGCATGATTTAATAGTCATTTCAGATGAAATTTACAGTGAATTGACATATGAAGGAAAACACGTGAGCATAGCTTCGCTTCCAGGCATGAGGGAAAGAACAATACTTATAAACGGTTTTTCAAAAGCTTTCGCCATGACAGGTTGGAGGCTGGGATACATCGCAGCAGAACATGGATTTATTGAAGCAATGAATAAAATTCACCAGTATACAACTATATGCGCTCCAATTACAGCACAGTACGCTGCAATAAGGGGTATATATGAATGTGAAGAAGATATAGTAAAAATGAGAGAAACGTATGATAAGAGAAGGAAATTTATTGTAAACGGATTTCGCGAGATGGGCCTTGATTGTTTCGAGCCAAAGGGAGCTTTCTATATTTTCCCCTCAATAAAAAAGACGGGTATGACTTCACAGGAATTTTGTGAAAAACTCTTAAAAGAAGAAAAAGTAGCTGTAGTACCAGGAGACGCATTTGGCCCAAGCGGTGAAGGATTTATTCGTGTATCATACGCATATTCTATAGATAAAATAGCAAGAGCACTTGAAAGAATAGAAAATTTTGTAAAGAGAATATTGTAAAGGAATAACATCTGACATATCGCAAAATGTTTTTAATGTAAAAAGGAATCCTTATATCAAAAGGATTCCTCAGCTTGTTGACAAAGTAAAAATTTTTTAAAATAGGATATTTTGCATCGTCACTCCGATGTTCCAAAGCGACAAAACTAAGCTCGACCTTCGGGTTCCGGCAGGGTCCCGGGCACATTCGACCTCCTGTCTCAGGTGCCCGCCTCCGCCATCCTTGGCTTCGGCCCTGCCTCCGCCCTCGGTCTCGCTAAGTTTTGTTAACGCATTGTCACAAGTCGTTCCTTATGCAAAATATCCTATTTCCGAAAGTTTGTATACAGTCTAAGGAATCCTTATATCAAAAGGATTCCTTAAACTTTGTATGGCAATTAAGCTTCTTGGCATTTATTTCTCAATATGTATACATTTTTATTCCATAAAAACCTTTCCCTCTATTATTGTCATATAAACAGTCAAATCATTGTTTAGCACAACTATATCTGCATCTTTCCCAACTTCTATGCTCCCTTTTCTATCATCTACTCCAATTGCTTTTGCAGGATTTAAAGAGGCCATCTTGCAGGCTTCAAAAAGTGGTACTCCAAGAGAAGTAATATTCTTTACAGCTTTATCTAACGTTAAAGTACTTCCTGCTAATGAACCACTTTCTAATCTTGCTTCTCCATTTTTTACAAATACCTTTTGCCCTCCAAGTTTATATTCTCCGTCTCCCAATCCGCAAGCAGACATTGCATCTGATATAAGTATCACTTTGTCTGTTCCTTTTATCTTAATCAAAAGCTTTACTGAAGCAGGGTGTGTGTGTATAAAATCTACAATTACTTCACTGTATATTCTGTCGTCTAAAAATACTTCCCCTAATGCACCAGGTTCCCTATGATGTAGCCCTTTCATGCCATTATAAGTGTGAACTGCAATTGTAGCACCATGCTCTACTCCATTTTTCATCTCCTCATAAGTGGCATTTGTATGTCCCAAGGATACTTTTACACCCTTTTTAGTGACATGTTCTACAAAGCTTCCATCCGGGTCTTTTTCAGGTGCTAATGCAATTACTTTTATGTTACCTCCCGCTATTTCCAAGAACTCGTCAAATAAGTTTTTATCAGGTGGTATTATATATTTTTCATCCTGTGCTCCTTTGTGTTCTTTGCTTATAAAAGGTCCCTCAACATATGCCCCTAAAATTTGTGCTCCAGCCGTCTTCTTTTTCATCGTCTCATTTATGTTTTTAAGAGCATTTAGGATATAGGGTATATCCATTGTCATAGTAGTAGGACAAAAAGAAGTCACTCCATGTTTTGCAAGATGAATTGAAATAGCATTTAATGCTTCATAAGTAGCATCCATTGTATCATGTCCAACACCGCCATGAATATGTATGTCTATAAAGCCAGGTACTATTTTTTTGCCTTCTACATCAATTACCTCTGCATCTTCTTTTTTTAAATTTCGACCTATTTCTGCAATTTTACCCTCTTTTATGTATACATCGCCATCGTAAATTATTTCTTCATCTGTGTATATTTCTCCGTGCCTTAATAATAGATTACCCACTTTTATCACCTTCTTAGATTAATTCTTTAAGTATATTCTACACCTTACTCTACAATTCATCAATTGAAAAAAATCTTTCCCGGATTCAATATTAAATTGGGATCGAGAGCTTTTTTAATTGCTTTCATCATTTCTATATGTTGTAGTTCTAAGATTAAAGGTAAATAATCCTTTCTTTTATTACCTATGCCATGTTCACCACTTATAGTGCCACCAGCATCTTTTACTGTCACATACAATTCTTTTAAAACTGCATCAACTTTATACGCCATTTTTCCATAGAAAGTTCAGGTTTTTTTATAGGGGTCGCATGTATGTTTCCATCCCCCGCATGCCCATAACAAGGAATAGGTATATCGTATTTTTTTGATATTTCTCTCACCCGCTTTATGAATTTTGGTATCTCGGATATAGGTACCACCAGATCCTCCAGGCTTTGATGTGACTAAACTGTTTCCAAGCTTCTGCTATGTTTCGCTTTATTCTCCATATTCTCTCTGAAGTAGTAGCATTATCAGCAACATAAACTTCTATAGCGCCGTTCTCCATACACAAGTTGCCTATAATTTCATACTGCTCTTCAAGCTCTGATTTTGAATTGCCATCAAGTTCTATTAAAAGCATTGCTCCTGCTTCTTCAAAGGATATCTTTTCATTGAGATATCTACACGATGCTTTAAATGATAAGTTATCCATAAATTCTATTGAGGTAGGAATTATTCTGCCAAATGTCATGATTTTAGACACTATTTTGATTGCGGTATCCATATCTTGAAAAAGTACAAGTAAATCCACTTTTGCTTGAGGAAGTGGCATGAGTTTAAGATATATCTTTGTAAATATACCAAGAGTGCCTTCAGAGCCTACCATAAGATGAATTAGGTCATAACCGGTAACATCTTTCATTAATTTCCCACCAAGATGTATAATATCACCTGTTGGAGTTACTATTTCAAGTCCCAAAACGTATCTACCAGTTACTCCATATTTTACTGCCCTACCACCTCCAGCATTCTCTGCAACATTTCCTCCTATATAGCAGGTTTCTACACTCATAGGATATCCTGCATAAAATAGGCCATACTCTTTAACAGCATTATTAATCTCATTCGTCACAACTCCAGGTTCAACAACTACTACTAGATTTTCTTTATCTATTTCAAGAATTCTATTCATCCTTTCAACAGATAACACAATTCCGATAGTGTCAAGATACTGTAGGATTTTTTTAAGACAACCCCTGTAACTTAGTTAATTTCAGGGCTTCGTCTTATCATGTTTTTTATATAACTTGTGCATATTTTATTGCTCTTAAAACCCTATATATTGGCGTTACTTTGCCTATATTCAAAACCGTAATATTATTTATCTTTTCATTTGTAGACGTTTTAACTCTTCTTACCGCCTCTTTTATTTGCTTCTTCGTTAATTTGTAACTTCCTTCATTTATATTCTTCCTCTTACCCCATTCTACTTCTCTTAAGTCTCCTCCATTCTTGCTGAATACCCTTAATTTCGCCATTAGTTTTAATCCTTCTCTACTCCACCCTAATGGATTCCTGCTTAGTCTTACTGAAAATACATGGCTTATATGCCCTTCTGCACTGCACCCTATTACATCTTTGTCTTTGTTGTATATCTCTATCCCTTCCCAATTGTTTAGTATGTATTTCCTTGCTTCTTTTATCTTCTCTTTCTCCCTCTCTTCCTCTGCTGCCTTTATTAGTTCATCAAATATCTTCTTCACTCCTTCTTTATCTCCTTCATTTATTGCTCTCCATATCTTTTCCCTGTATTTTGGCTCTTTTGATGTGGCTTTTAATACGTATTTGTTTAAATGATATCTGTCTAACACAAACCTTGATTTTGCTATCCACTCTAATCCCTCTTTTATCCACGGTGCTCCATCTCCTGCTATGTATATCTTCTCTATCTTCTCTTCTTTGTAGTTTTCTTCTATGTAATTTGCTACATCTATCCATATGTCTTCTGCTTTCTCTCCTACGTATGCCTTGTAATGCACATTTCTCAGTACATCTCTACCATTTCTCTCTTCTTTACCTTCATGTATGTATATCAATCGCGGTGTTTCATTGCTGCCATCTTGCAAAGGCACATGGTCTTCATCTGCTTCTATGTATAATACCCTTACTTCTTTCTTCTCTTTTATTTCTCTCTTTACTTCTACTTCTCCTATTTCCCTTATTGCGTTTAATACTGTCTGTTTACTTAACTCCTCTGGACATGCTTTTTTACTGCTTCTTTCATATGATTCTTCTATTGCGTTCTCTACTAACTTTATTTTTACACCTTTTTCTATCCTATCGTGCCGCCCTATCTCTAATGCATCATCCACCAAATATGTATATCTTCCATCCTCTCTGGATTTGTAATATGTCCTCTCATATTCTATATCCCCAAGGATTGTGGTTAATCTCTTTTTATCTTTCCTCTCTACTACCCATTTTTCTTTCCTTCTCTTGTCTTCTTTTATTATCTTATCTAACTCTTCAATAATTGCTTCTATTGCCTCTCTACCTAGTTTGTCCGTTAGTTCCTTTATCCTTGCTGCAAGCTCTGTAATATTCATTCCTTTGTTTAATAAATCACTAAAAATGTCTACCACTTCTCTAGTGAAATTTAGAGCATTTTGTAGTATAATATCCTCAAAGATATTTTTTTTCACAAGAGACACCCCTTTCTGTGTTGTTTTGTTTTCCATAATCTATTTTATCACAGGGGTTGTCTCTTGTTTTTTTTACTCAAAAAATCCTACGATAATTTTACACTATGCACAATTCCACCGTATACAGGTACTGCTCCACCAGAAAGGCCACTACCAGCACCCCTTGGTGTGACAGGAATTTTATATTTGTTTGCAAGTTTCATTATCTTTGATATTTGTTTGCCATCGAAGGTTTTACAACTGCCTCTGGCATATGGGCATACTCTTTTTCCGCAACTTCATCATGAGAATAAGGTTCTAATGCATCAGGATTGTCGTATATAACGTTATTAGCACCAACTATCTTTTTAAGCTCTTCTACAATTTCATTTGTCAGCTTATTATACACTTACCTCGCCTCTTTTTTGTATTCCTTTATCTTTTCTATAAGCAATGGAACTACCTGATGTAGGTCTCCTACTATGCCTAGAACAGCAATTTTAAATATTGGCGCATCTGGATCTTTATTTATAGCTATAATATTTTCTGAACTTTGCATACCTGCTATGTGCTGTATAACCCCTGAAATGCCTACAGCTATATACAGTTCTGGTGAAACTGTTTTTCCACTTAAACCCACTTGATGGGGATAAGGTTTCCACCCCCTATCTACAACATCTCTAGTAGCTCCAACTGCCCATCCTAAAATTTTCGCCAGTTCTTCTACTAGTTTGAAGTTCTCACCTCTTCCTCCCCCCCTCCCCCTGAAACTATTACTTTGGCCTCTTGTAGATTTATTTGTTCTGATTCGTTTTTTACAAACCTCAAAAACTTAGTTGAAGAAGAAAAAACTTCGTCATTAAATTTTTTATATGCAACCTCTCCTTTTCTCCCTTCATCGTATGGTGCCGGCTTTATTGAATGAGGTCTTACTGTAGCCATTTGAGGCTTAGTAAAAGGGGTTTTTATAGTTGTGAGAATATTCCCTCCTATCAAGTCAAGGAAAGACGCTATGCCAGGCCCTACTTGCCCTGTATCTCCATCCGTTGCACGTTCTCCGCATATTATAAGGTCAAAAAGACCTATTTTTTCGATAGCTTTAGCTAATACATATGAAGTCGCAAAAGTATCTGCTCCAGCAAATCTTTTATCAGATAGTAAAATCCCGTCATCACATCACATAGCTATTGCCTCTTTTATTGCTTCTATTGCTTTTTCAGTCCCCATGGATATGACAATTATTTCTCCTCTATATCTTTCTTTTAGCCTTATCGCTGTTTCTATGGCATATAAATCGAGGGGATTTACTATACTTTCTACTCCTTCTCTCACCATTGTCCCTGTCACAGGGATCCATTCTCACATTGCTCGTCTCAGGTACTTGTTTTATTGGGATTATTATTCTCATAGGTTTTTCTCCTCATTTTAGTTATGGTATAAAATTTTTTTCATGTTCAAAAACAGTATAAATTGTCATTTGTTTTGCTTCTACAGTTATCGTATTTATTTTGCGGTCAACTTTTCCCCCAATATATTTCCATCTACCATTTTTCTCCTCCCAGAAATAAACTCCAACTTTCTTAAAATCATTTTTATCAGGCAAATTAAAGCTTATCTTAAATAATGGTTCTTTAATTTTTAATACTTTATCTCTTGCCTTTAATATTACCTCATAGGCATTAGTAAGTGAATTAAAGCTGTCTACTTCTATTTTCCCTTTGTTATTTATAGCTATGGTCAGTGAACCTTCCTCTTCAATAAGCTTAAAAATATTTTTTGGCGCAACAACGGTTTTTGAGTTGAACTCCAAGGTTATCTCATCTGATTTTATTATTATTCTTTTATTACCTTTTTCCAATAATCTTAAAACTTCTAAAGGTATCTCTAATTCTTTTTGGCTTGTTATACCTATATCGGTCAAGTCAAACTTTAATTCTTTTTTGTGCTTATCATTAATTTCTTCTTCTAGTTTGTTCTTTTCTAAAAGATAAGTAGTTGTATTACCTACTACAATTACTTTCCCTTGTGAAGCTTCTTTAACAGTAATATAAATTGGTACACCTTCTTCGTTTATCCTATTAACTCCCGTTATTGCATAACTATAAGTTTTATCTGGTAAAACATTTAAATCCAGGTAAGTCTGTTGAAAACCATTAGATTTCCTAACGAGTGCCAGAATATTTTTTGCATCATTGATACTGGGTACTTCCTCCCCTTCTACGCGATAGATCACATAATAACCAGTATTCTCAGGGGTCATATCTTCCCATTTTAATTCAATCCCTGCCTCTTTAGCATTTATTTTTACTTTGATTGGTTGCGAAGGTAAATCAGCAGTCAACCACTCCATTAGTGGTACCAAAGCAGGATATTTAAATAGTTCTTTTAAACGATCCGTTACCCCTAAAGGATTTTTAAGCAGATTATTTGTGGCAAAAAAGACGCTACCATATACATTTTCAAAATTCCTATTGTATAACACTTGGTTAGGGAGTTGGTCGGGATCCAACCAATTAACATCGTCAGCTCCTACTCGATAAGCAGCATGACCAATATATAGATGTACATTTTTGCCTGCAGTTTGCTGCCTCCACCAATCCACTAGCTTTTCATAAGCTGCTGGAGAATAGTTAAAATACCAATAAATTTGGGGTACTATATAGTCAATCCATTCATTTTGAACCCATTTCCTTGTATCAGCGTATAGAGAATCATAACTTTGAAATCCATTCGTCTCTGACCCATTTGGATCAGTGGATTTGTTGCGCCAAATTCCAAAAGGACTAATGCCAAATTTAACATAAGGTTTTGTTGCTTTTATTTTTTGTGATAATTCTGATATCAAGGTATCCACATTGTTTCTACGCCAAGCCTCTTTACTTTCAAATCCTACACCATATTTTTGATACAATTCCTCATCTGGAAAATCCACACCTGTTACAGGATATGGATAAAAGTAATCATCAAAATGAATAGCATCAATATCATAATTTTTAACTACCTCAATAATACTATTTATAATATACTCTTTTACTTCAGGGTTACCTGGATTAAACCATAGCTTCCCACCATATGATACAACCCACTCGGGATGCTGTTTTGCAGGATGATTGTCAACCAGAGCATTTAAATCGTCACCCATACTTACACGGTAAGGATTAATCCAAGCATGAAATTCCAAATTTCTTTTATGAGCTCCTTCAATCATAAAGGCCAAAGGATCATAGCCAGGATCTTTACCCTGTATTCCTGTCAACCAATGAGACCACGGAAAATATTTAGAAGGATAGAATGAATCAGCTGTTGGTCTTATTTGAACTATGATTGCATTCATTCCTATATCCTTCAGCTTATCTAATATTTCAATAAAATCCTGCTTTTGTTGTTCCGGATCATAGACTCCCTTCTTAGGCCAATCTATATTATCTACTGTGGCAATCCAAGCAGCCCTAAATTCTCTTTTAGGTGTAATGGGTTCCTTATTGACAACAAGCACATAACTAGCTGTTTTATTTAAATAATTAGCTGTTATTACTGTAACCCCTACTGATTTAGCTTTAACAAGCCCCTGTTGGTTAATTTCTGCTACTTCTGGTCTGCTACTCTTAAAAGTAACACCTTCTTTAATTTCAATTCTTTCATATTCTTTCCCAAATACTGTATAAACACCTATTACTTTTGCTTGGAGCTCAGATTGCACAGTCATTGATTTCAAACCTGTTAATTCAATTTTTGACAATACAGGAGTGGGCTTTGTTACTTTTAATGAATATAAAGCTTCTTTATTTTTATATTTAGCAATAATTGTAGTTTCCCCCTCTGATAACGCTTGGATAATGCCTTCTTTGCTGACAGTAGCAATTTTTGGATTTTGGCTAATAAAATTTACTTCTTTAGTAACTTCAATTTTATTGTCGTAACCATTAAATTTGGCAAACACTTGTAAATTTCCTGTCATTCCTGCTTCAATTTTTTCAGGACCGTAAATTTCAAGTATATCAACTATCGGTTCATTTTCCGTAATTAAAAGTTCAAAGAAAGCAGCTTCTGTATTACCATATAATGCCACAATTGTAGTTTTACCTGGGCGCAAAGCAATAACATTACCTTCATTGTCAATTGAAGCAACATTTGGATTACTACTGAGGTATGTAATACCATTATTAACTATTTCTGGGGATGTACTGTTTTTAAGTGTAATAGCTACCTTTGCTTGTTTAGTTTCTCCTACTTGCATAGGAGTAAGCCCAATAATATCAACACCAAAAACATCAGTATCAGTATAGAACACACTTAAGCGATCGTAGTAGACAAAACCACTATCTTTGTTTGTATCTTTTGTCTCTACAATATACAAATCCATGAATTTAAAAGGTCCTTTTTGGTCAGAAGGAATATTTGCTGTAACATATTTCCATCCTGTCCAATTAAAATTAGCCGTTGCCGTTAAATCCACAGGGAACATTTTTCCGTCGCTATTTTTTAACCTTGCGCGTAACCAATGATTATTTTGATTACCGTAAACCCAAACACCAATTTTTTTAGGAACACCAGGAATAGGTCTATCTAAACTACCAGTAGAAATATCTCTTAAACTAAGATAAGTTGCCGTTGTCCCGGTAGTTCCTCTCATATCGTACATAAATTTCGCAGAATGTTCCCCATAAAGTACAGGTTCCGGTCGTTTTGCCAACTGAACTGTTGCGGTCGCTGGCAAACTACCAGCCTGTGTAATTGTCCCTGTACTCAATATAACTTTTCCATTCAACTCTATATTTTCAAAGTCTTCAATGACTTCTGCAATTTTGTTGCCAACTATAACCAAGCCCTTTGCTACCATTCCATTATATTCTGCTTCTACATAGCCATATTTTAATCCTTCAACTACTTGAGGCACCATTAATACCCCATCATTGGAAATTGTACCAATATCCCTCTCAGCACGCCAAATGACTTGTTTTAAAGGAACAGCAACTTCTTCTCCTTTTTCATTATAAGCTTTTATTGAAAATTGTTTTTCTTCTCCTGGTAAAAGCCTAACAGGGTTTGGTACTATTTCTATTAAAGCACAATTGACAATTGGCAATGACAAAGAAGAATCTTGTGAAAATACCTTTAAAGACACCCCAGGACTCATAGTGAAGACAAACATAAAAACCAGAAATATAGCAAAACTCCTTCTTAACATGATTCCTCTTCCCCCTTAGAAGCTTTTCCTCTACTTTTAAAAGCTAAACCTCATCACATGAAACTTCCTCGTCACTTTAAAACCCGTCTTTTTATATAAATACCCTGCTGCGCTTTCTTCTCCGGTCCATAAAAACCACACATTGTGTAGCCCTTTACACCGCATCTCAAAAAGGCAGTAGTTTAAAAGTATCTTCCCCAGACCTAACCCATGCATTGAAGGGTCAACTCCAAATGGACCGAACCTTTCGCGAATCCCTTCATATGCTCCGTATAGACAAAATCCCACTATTTTATCATCTTTCTCTGCAACAACTATTTGCTCCAAAGGCAATCCCTGTAAAATTCCTTCTCTTATTGCTCTTCCCCAGTCGGGATTGAAAACTACATTTGCAAATTCAATTAACTCATATAGATGTCTGTCCTCAGCATATCCAAATTTAAACCCTTCTTTTTCTCTTTCTTCTTTCAGCTTTTTCACTTTTTCAGGTATCGTAAAATCTAGTAACGACCTATCCATTGCTACAGGAGAGTATAATTTCGTAAAACCTTGTTTTAAGAGAAATCTGTAACCTTCGGGGTATGTCTTTTCATCAATACCTGGTAAAAAATAGTTCGGAGCATAGGAGGAGAAGAATATATATTTCCGCCCTTTCTCCTGAACAAACTCTTTCGCTTTTTCAAACATTTTGCTGCCAATTCCCTGGCCTCTATAAGCTGGATGGACAAAGAAAACTGTAATCCAGCTATTCTCTGGCTCTAAATCATCTTTGTACATAGGCAATTTTCTTACCAAAGTAAGAGTAAAACCAATTATCTGACCTTTTTCATCTTCAGCTACAATCGCTCCCTCAGGATCAAAATTGGGATCTAACAATACTTTTGCACGAAATAGGTGCTGATTTATTGGGTCAAATGGAAGGCTTTGCTGCCATGCTTCTACTATCCCTTTTTCATCCCCACCTCGATAAGTTCTAACTATATACCTCATTCTTTTCAACTCCCTATTCTAAATTAAATCCAGGTAAAGATGCGCCTCTTCTTTTATTAGCTCCTTCTGGCATCATAAAAGCTTGAGCGTATTTTACTCCCATTAGGCATCCTCTTACCACAGTTAAGTGAGTGTAGTAATCTAAATATCTGAAAGTAGAAACTCCTCCTCTTACAAACTCATATTGTTTTATTGCTTCCACCCAGACATCATACGTAGAAGTAATATCTACATACACATCCGGTTCAAATCCATAAGGATCTTCCCAATTTTCCCCGTAAAATAAGTCCCTCACCCCGTGAGCAGGATACTTTAGTTCAAAGGCAGGTAAAGCCGCAATTAATAATGCTCCTTCCACTATGAGGTAAGTATTTGCGTGATCTGGATGCATACTATTTTTCCAATGGGTAATTATAACATCTGGCTTCTTTTCTCTTATTACCTCCGCTAACTTGAATTTTACTTCATCATTTACTGGAAGTTCAGCATCTCTGTAAGGTAGAAAAATAGGCTCTGCCCCTAAGATTTCTGCAGCTTTTTTTGCTTCTTCAATCTTTTGTTTAGCATATTCTTCGGGTTTTAAATGTGGATGCCCTTTTTCTCCGGAAGTAAGATGTACAATACTTGCTTCATGTCCTGCCCGCGTGTATTTCGCAATTACTCCCCCCGCAACTAATTCCATATCTCCGCAGTGAGCACCTACTGCCATAATGTGTAATTTTTTACTCATTTTTATTAACACCTCTTTCAGTTATATCTCCTCTAATTTCCCATGGTTAATTATCTTTGCTTATTTCCCCTACAATTATCCTTAATTTGGCTTTTCATCTAAAATTGCTTCTTACATTTAACATATTTCTTCCAAACCTTACAGCCCAATTTCCCATAAAAATCTACAAGATTTGTCCAATCAATTACTATATTTCTTATTCCCCTCTGATTCAGAAAATACATACCTGCTTGAACAATGGCTAAACCATATCCTTTTCCTCTTTCTTCTGGATCTATGCCTAATGGCCCTATTCCCCCTAGCTCTTCTTCAAACAAAGGAACCCAGTAAACATTTTGAGCAATAAAAGAAGATCTGCTGTCATTTATTCTGCAAAATCCAATTATCTTTCCTTTCTTCTCTGCTACTACAAATTCTCTTCCTTCTCCTCCTTTTTCAAAATACTTTACTGCTTCATACTCCCATCTGCCGGGAAAGCCTCTGTTCAAAAATTCAAGGAAACTGTTTTTTTGCCACTTATCCAAAATCTTAAATTCAACTTCCGGGAAGACAGGCAACGTAACTTGGCCTTCACCATTTAGTCGACAGTATAAGTCATACTCTTCTCCAAACTCTACATAACCTTTTTTCTTAAACCATTCTACTGTGTCTATGTATTCAGAAGGAATACCAGGAAAGTAATGCCACGGATCCTGTCCTAAAACTACTGTTTTTACTCCATTTGCCTTTAAAGCTTCTTCAGCTTTTCTTAATAACTCACTTCCTATGCCTTTATTTCTATAGTCCGAATCCACTAGTATCACTTGTATATATCCTGTATCTTTTTTGTTTTTTACACATTCCAAATCCTCTTTCCATATCTTTGAAATTATAAATCCTACCAACTTCTCCCTTTCTAAAGCTATCCAAGAACCTTCTAGAAGTACATTCTCATCCTCAAGGCTATTTTGATAAAACAACTCTTTTCTGAGTGGAAATTCTTTACCCAATTCTTTATTCCATAGCCTTACAATCTCTTCTCCCTTATCTCTTGCCAACGGCAGATAGTCAATACCCATTGCCACACCACCTACTATAAAGAAATTTTTCCCATTACTACCGGATGTTTTGCTCCTGTTGCTTTTGGAATATTGTTAAAATTGCCATTTATAGTCTCACTTGCAAGGATTGCAAAAGCAACAGCTTCTTTGGCATCGCTATTAAATCCTATGTCTTCTTGCGTTATTACCCTAACCTGAGGCAACTGTTTTTTTATCATTTGTACGAGGGTTTTGTTGAAACTTCCTCCACCTCCTATTACTACTTTGTCAACTTTGTAGTAGGGAAATATAAACCTTTCGTAGCTTCTCACCACTGAATAAGCAGTTAAAGCTGTAACAGTAGCAACCAAATCGTATTTATTTATTTCCAAGTAGGAAGCCCTTTTCATCAAATTATCCACATAATTTTTCCCAAAATGCTCTCTGCCAGTGGTCTTTGGAGGCTTAATTTCAAAAAACTCATCTTTTAAAAGTTCTGCTAAAAATTCTTCATTTACTTTCCCGCGAGATGCTAATTCACCATCTTTGTCGAATTTCATTTCCCCATGAGTAATCCTCTTCACAACTTCATCTATCACCATGTTTCCAGGACCTGTATCAAATGCAATTACGTCTTCTACACTACCTTCTTTAGGCAAAACAGTAACATTGCCAATTCCACCTATATTTTGTAAGGCTATTGTTTCATTTGGTGACCTATACAAGATATATTCAGTGTAAGGTACTAGAGGAGCTCCTTGCCCTCCTGCAGCTACATCTCTTACCCTAAAATCAGCCACTGTTACAATTCCAGTTCTTTCAGCTATTACTGCTGGTTCCCCTATTTGAAGAGTAGAACGGACTTTATATCCCATATCTTCAATAAAGTTAGGAATATGGTATATGGTCTGCCCGTGAGACCCTATTAAATCTATATCTTTCGGGGCTAAACCTGCTTTTTTAATGAGTTTTAAGGTAGCTTCTGCAAACAGCTCACCGAGTAAAAAATTCATATGGCATATCTTCTCAACAGTTCCAGTATGGGGGTCAAAAAGCTCAAATATCTTCTTTTGCACTTCCTCTTCGTACGGAAACTTTTCGAATTCTAAAAGTTCGACCTTTGTATCTAAACCTCTCCCTTTGACCTTCACAAGAGCAGCATCAATCCCGTCAGCAGAAGTACCGGACATTAATCCAACCACTAATCTTTCTTCTTTATTGTAAATACGCAATAACCTATCCATCGCACTTTCCTCTCTCATCAATCTTTTAAAAAACTCAACGCTAGAATAGCAGCTCCATAAGAAGCATCTTTATCTAGCTTTTTTATATTCGCTTTAGGATAATACTTTTTAATTAACCTGGAAAATTCTTTAAATACAGATTCGTTATTTATAAAAACACTCCCAGTTACTACAATTGAAATTTCATCATTTTCCCACTTAAACGCTTTTACAACCGCTTTTGTAAGGTTAAAAAGTTCTTCGGCTGATTTCTTTAAAATTTTCCTAGCTTCCTTATCTCCTTCTTTATACGCTTCATCTACTACCTTTGCCAATTCTGCTATGTCAGCTTTTGTAATTCCATCCTTATAAACAAATCCTATAAATTCCTCAGGTCTTTTAACGTTGAGCCTTTTCATCATCATATCTAATAATTTCGTGTAGTTCCCTCTCCCATCGTAATACCTCAAAGCTGCCTTTATACCCTCTACAGCAATGTAATAAGCACTCCCTTCATCCCCTAAAAGATGCCCCCATCCGCCGGCTCTTTTCTCTATACCGTCTTTTCTCCCATAAGCCAATGAACCTGTTCCTGCAATTACTACTATTCCTTCTCTTTTTTCTATAGCCTCTGATAAAATTATTTCTGCATCATGCGTAACAACCATATTACCTTTAACACCTATTTCCTTTAAACAATTTGTTACTATCTCTTTTTCTTCTTCCCTTCCTGCTCCAGCTGTTCCAACACAAATTGCTCTACAGTCACCCAATTTAAGATGCATTTTTTCTACAGATTTCACAATCAAGTTTTTTAGGTTCTCACATGCTTCTTCTCTTCCCTCAGACCTTATATTTGTAGGTCCCCCTCTTCCTGTAAAAAGGACATTTCCCTGCAAATCTAGGATAGAAATTGCGCTTTTTGTGCCTCCTCCATCAATTCCAATTACATATTCCATTTCTTCACTTCCCTAAATTCATATGGTCACAGGAAGTTTTCCTTCAGCAGGATATTTCCCCGTCAAGACTCCTATCACGCTTTCTACTGACAATGGGGTGTACTCGTAAGCACATACATAAGTAGGCACATTTTCAAACTTTTGGAGGTCATAGGGATTTCTCAAAGCCACAACAATTACATCTTTGTTCACTTGCAAAAGTGTGTTTACTAGTTTTACTTGACCTTCGTTTAAATTAGCATTGTAAGTGCCCACGACAACTACTTCTTTATCCTTTGCCTTTTCTAGAATTACTGAAATCTCTCTATCGTTTGGATTTACAGAAATAGTTTCCTCTACACCTCCAAATGTAGAAGTAAATTGTCTTGCAAAAGAAAGCCTATCCATCAAAGCATCGTCTACAAAAGAAGCCGGAACTGTTTCAGGAGAAATTGCCAGTACATTTTTCGTCTTTAAAGGGATTAATTTTTTCTCATCTTTAACAACTGTTATGCTCTTTAAACTTATGGCTTTTGCAATTTTCCTATGTTTCTCAATTTCAGCTGTGGTGTCAAATTTGTCTTTCTCAGGATATGGATTGTCAAAAAGTCCATATTTTTCTTTCATCTTGAGTATCCTTCTTACTGATTTATCTATTCTTTCTACAGGTATCTCTCCTCTTTCTACAGCTTCTTTTATATTTTCAAAAGCTTTTATCTGTAGATCTTTAGTATGAGAAACAAGTACTATATCTGCTCCAGCTTTTATAGCCATTGACGCCGCCTTTCGAGTGCCAAAATATTTGGCTATCGCATTCATTTCCATACAGTCAGTTATAATTAACCCATCAAACTTGAATTCTTCCCTTAAGATGCGGGTAAGGATATTATAAGAAAGAGTTGCAGGAACTTTACTATCTTCTAAAGCCGGGAAAAGTATATGAGCTGTCATTATCGCATCCACGCCATTTTCTATAGCTTTTAAAAACGGGTATAATTCCACTTCATAAAGCCTACCCTTGCCATGACTGACTTTCGGTAAATCAAGGTGAGAATCCACAGTTGTGTCTCCATGTCCTGGGAAATGTTTAGCTGTAGCTATCACACCTTCTTTTTGAAGCCCTTTTATGTAGTTTATTCCAAAATTAGCCACATCCTCTGGGTTTTCACCGTAAGACCTGACTCCTATCACTGGATTTAAAGGGTTGTTGTTCACATCCATAACCGGAGCGAAATTTATGTTTATGCCTATAGTTCTTAATTCTCTTCCAGCTATTTCTCCCACTTTATAAGCATTTTCTGGGTCTTTTGTAGCACCAATAGCCATATTGCCGGGAAGATAAGTAGCTCCTCTGTAAATCCTTGTGACCATTCCACCTTCCTGGTCAATAGAGATAAAAGCTGGTATTCCGGTATTTTCTATTGTTTCTTTCTGTATGTCAGTGCATAAATCCATTACTTGCCTTGCATCCTGCACATTTCTTGAAAAGAGTATTACATTCCTTATTTTATAACTTGTTACTAATTCTCTTATATGGTCGTCGTAAAAAGTTGACGGAAAGCCTATCATCAGCATTTGCCCTATTTTTTCTTCTAATGTCATTTCTTCTATTTTTTTCATTTTTTCAATCCTCTCTATTCATAGAAATGATAACTCTCTTTCAATCTTTTAAACTCTTCACTTTCTCTTTTCCATTTATCCAATAACTGATCCTCGTCGTACTTCATCAGCCTTAACTCATCTGTACCTGCTAGCAAATCAATAAAATATACGTTACTTTCCCCATATGGTGGCAACCATTTGAAATTTTCACCACTTTGCCTTATTATCTCGTATAATAGCTTTATACCTACTTCAACTGAGTCAACAGCTTTTCTATCTTTTACGTGTATTTGAACCCCTTTGCACAACTGTCCTTTGTGTTTAGAAAAACTGGGTATAAAGTAAACTGGCCTAAATACAACCCCTTTCAGCCCTTTTTTGTTCATAGAATCGGCTAATTTGTAAGGGTCAATCCAAGGAGCACCTATAATCTCAAAAGGTCTTGTAGTACCTCTCCCCTCCGAAATATTAGTTCCCTCAAATAAGCAAGTACCGCTATATAGCACTGCTGCATCTAGAGAAGAAATGTTAGGTGAGGGGTTGACCCACAAAAGGCCTGTTTCATCGTAGTACATATCTCTTTTCCAGCCTTCAAGCTTTACGACGTGCAAATCACAATTGATGCCAAATTCTTTGTTAAATAGATGTGCTATCTCCCCTATAGTAAGACCATAGCGCTGCGGAATTGGATACCATCCTACAAAAGACCTAAACTTGGTATCTAATATGTTCCCTTCTACTTTCAAACCTCCAATAGGATTAGGTCTATCTAAAACTACAAATTCTTTACCATTTTCTTTACACGCTTCCATTGCATAAGCCATGGTATAAAGGTAAGTATAATACCTAGAACCCACATCCTGCACATCTATCACTAAAACGTTTATTTCTTCTAACATTTCTGGTGTAGGTTTTTTTGTATCTCCGTATAAGCTATAGACTTTCACTCCTGTCCTTTCATCTACGTATCCCTTTACTTTTTCACCTGCTTGAAATTCACCTCTTATTCCATGTTCTGGAGAATACAATGCAACTAGATTAAAATTTTTATATAACACATCAATAGTTGACTCTAAATTCCTAGTCACTCCAGAAGGAGCCGTGATCAATCCTATTCTTTTATTCTTAAATAATTTTTCATACTTCTCAATAACATCAATGCCACATTTGACCACATTTAACTCCTCCCATCCAATGAGGCTAAAACAGCATTGTGAAACAACCGCCTAAATCTTATTATTTTAACATTTTCTCTTGTGGGATGAACTCTATTTGTCAGCAATATGATATACACCCCATACTCAGGATCAACCCACAGAGATGTACCTGTAAAACCTGTATGTCCAAAAGCTTTTTTACTAAACAAATCTCCACCTGCAGCAGTATTACCTTTGATAACCCATCCCCACCCTCTGTTTTCGCTTAAACTTTCTGTATAATTCGTTATCATCCTCTTAAACAAAGGATAAAACAAAAATATTTCATTTTTTATTTCCCCATAGTTCACGAGCATTTTAGCGAATTTTACAAGGTCATCTATTGTAGAAAATAGTCCAGCGTGTCCTGAAATTCCTCCAAAAAATCGTGCATTTTCATCGTGACATACGCCACATATAACCTCGCCTGATTCTTTATCTATTTCGGTAGGAACAACATCCCTATTACCGGGATTAAATAAGGTGTTTCTCATATCAAGAGGATCAAAAATTTCTTTTTTGCAAAGTTTGTCAAGTTTGTCTCCTCCAACTGTTTCAAGTATTTTCCCTAGTAGTATAAAGTTAAGATCACTATACTCTACCTCTTTCGTTTCTCTCAGTTCCACTTCCTTGCATATATAATCAATGGCATCATCATAATCCCTACATATTTTATAAAAAGGTATATAAGCTGGTAATCCTGAAGTATGTGTGAGAAGTTGGAAAATAGTTATTCTATCTTTGCTTTTTTCATTAAAAGAAGATATATATTCACACACTTTATCATATACAGATATAAAACCTTTTTCTATCATGAGCATTAGTAACGTAGTTGTAGCTACAACTTTTGTAAGAGATGCAAGGTCAAACAAAGAAGTTCTATTTAGCATTTCTTTATACGGTACAATCCTTTTATTTCCCTTAACCGCAATTTTTAAAAAGTCACTTTTATTACCAACAGCTACAGCAGCACAAGGAAAAGCTCCATCTTCTATACCTTTATCTATTAAGTTAAATGCCTCATCTAACCGATTATTATCAAAAACCATGAGATTTCATTCCTTCCATAAATTTTAAAACTTGCTGTGAGATGACGAATAAGTGTATACTTATTTTGGAACTTAAATTTTTGTACTATTTATTGCTTTTCTATCCATATATTTAAGTAAAAGATTATCATAGAGATTTATTAAAAAAATTGATACCATTCCAGCCCATAATAATGGTACACCAACTATTGTTATCAAAAGCAATATACTAACAGAAGCAATCTGAATTAAAGCTCCAAACGTATACAATCCATTGTCAAGAAATAATTTAATAGATGCATTTATTGAGCTAATAAGATTTTTATTCTCACTAATAAGGAATGGTAAAAAATAAACCTGAGATAAAATTATAAATATAAATAAATAAGTTTGTATAACAGCAATAATAAATGTAAACATTGTCTTGGTCTGAAAATAGTACCACCACGAGGACACTGGAATCATTACAAAAATGGAAAAAAGCATACTGTATATAAAAGTTCTTATGTAAAATTTTTTCAAACCTGTGAAAAATAATTTATAGCTAAAAGATTTTCTGTCTATTCTTTGTCTTGTTAAATAAAGGATTGCAGTAAATACAGGTATTGATATAAAAATAAAGTATATAACTCCGGCATACGGAGTTAACACGAAGATAGCAGGAAATATGAAGATAAACCAAATAATACTTATTATCACTACATAAACTATGTTTTCGTAAATATCATGACCACTTTTTATAAGCACTTTACTCAAGCTATTCATTGATTCTTAATTTCCCCCTAATATATTGCTATTCCAGTTTCTTTATCAAACAAATATATTTTGTCTATATTAAATGCTACTTTTGCATATTCTCCTGAAACAATTCTACTTTGAGAATTAACCCTGGCCGTAATAGTTGTGCCGTATTTATCAAAATATATAAGGTTCTCAGAGCCTAATTTTTCAACAACTTTCACATATACATCAACATAAAGTTTATTTTCAATATTTTGAGAAAAAACAGCATCATAAATGTCTTCAGGTCTTATCCCCATCACCATTTCTTTACCGTTTATATTTGCTATAACTTTTTTAAATTTTTGAGGTATATCAAACATCGTATTAGAATTACCGTCGCTTAATATTATTTTGTTTCTTTCAACTTTACAATTTATAAAGTTCATGGAAGGAGCACCGATAAAACCTGCTACAAACATATTAACTGGTCTATTATAAAGTTCGTCAGGAGTAGCAATTTGCTGAATTATTCCGTGATTCATTACGATAATTCTTTGTCCCAATGTCATTGCTTCCACTTGATCATGGGTAACATATACTATCGTAGTTTCTAGCTTTTTATGAAGTTCTGCAAGTTCTACTCTCATCTGAACTCTCAACTTTGCATCAAGATTTGATAAAGGCTCATCAAATAGAAAAACTTTAGGATTTCTAACAATTGCTCTACCCACAGCGACTCTCTGTCTCTGTCCTCCTGATAATTCCCTCGGCTTTCGATCTAATAATTCACTTATCCCAAGTATCTCCGCTGCTCTTTTCACTTTTTGTTCGATTTCCGTTCTAGGAACCTTAAGATTTCTTAAACCGAAGGAAAGATTTTCATAAACGGTCATATGTGGATATAATGCATAATCTTGAAATACCATAGCAATATCTCTATCTTTAGGTGGAAGATAATTAACTAATTTCTCGCCAATATATATATTGCCTTTTGTTTGTCTTTCAAGACCAGCAATCATTCTTAAAGTTGTTGTTTTACCACATCCAGAAGGTCCAACCAACACTACAAATTCTTTATCTTCTATCGTAAAATTTGCATCATTTACCGCTATTACTTTACCTCTTTTTTCATCAATAAATTCCTTAGTAACATGTTCGAAAACTATTTTTGCCATTTATAACTGTCCTCCTTATCCTTTTATAGCCCCTATAGTAATACCTTGTAAAAAATACTTCTGCAAGGAAAAGAAAAGTATGAACATAGGAATCGAAGCAATTACTGCACCTGCCATCATTGGGCCATATAATGTACTGTCAGCAAATTTAAACGATGCTAAACCCACTTGAATTGTTCGCATCGCACTTGTTTTTGTTACTAAAAAAGGCCAAAAGAAATCATTCCATTGACTTACGAACGTAAATATTGCCATCACAGCTATCCCAGGTTTGGCAAGTGGAAATATTACCTTCCAGAATATTCCAAATTCACTACATGCATCTATTCTTGCTGCATCTATCAAAGTCGATGGAATAGATGTCATATATTGTTTCATTAAAAATATGTTGTAAACAGATACTAATTGCGGCAATATTATTGCAAAATAAGTATCAGCTAAATTAAATACATTAATCACTAAAACATATAGGGGGATCAAAGTTACTTGTCCAGGTATCATTATTGTACTAATTAATATCCAAAATATTGTATTTCCTCCTGGAAATTTAAGTTTAGCAAAAGCGTATCCTGCCATAGAAGCAAATAATACATTTGATAAAGTTATAACTGTCGCAATAAATAATGAATTGATTAACCATCTTAATACATATTTGTTAAATGTAAAGAAAAATCTATAAGAAGCAAAAGTAAACTCTCGAGGAATCAAATTAAAATGCATAGTAGCAGATAAATTTGGATCTGTGAAAGAAGTGGTTAACATCCAATATAATGGAAATATTGTGAATATAGACCACAAAATTAGTAATGAATATATTAATATCCTTTTAACATAAAATGTAACTCCTTTTTTTTCTCTGTAAACTGGTATTTCTTCTTCTCGGACTGCCTCAATAGTTGTATTCATATAAAATCCTCCTTAATACTCTACATCAGAACCTAAATACTTAAATTGTAATACAGATAATCCTACTATAATAAGGGCCAGCACAAAAGACTCTGCTGCAGCAACACCAAAATCAAAATATTCAAAAGCGTCTTGCCATATAAGATAAGCAATTGTAGTAGTTGCATGATTCGGTCCACCACTTGTCATAAGATATGCCGTCATAAACGCCTGTGATGAACCTATTATACCAGTAATCAACATATATAGTGTTATGGGTTTTAATAAAGGCCATGTAATATTTCTAAATTTAGACCATGTCCCAGCTGCATCTATTTCAGCGGCTTCGTAAATTGTCTTTGGAATACCCCCAAGTGATGCTAAATATAAAATTATTCCGCTTCCATGTCCGCCTATATATGTCATAAGCATAAGAGAAAATAAAGCTGTATCCATTCTGCCAAGCCAATTTATATTTGGAAAACCAAATAAACTCAAAAATTTATTCAGCAATCCGTCTGGCGTAGGGTCATACATTATGAACCATACTAAAGACAGCGTAACACCAGACGCTACAGCAGGTAGATAAAATGTGGCTTTGAAAAAAGTTTGCGACTTTTTATCAAGCTGAAATATCAAAAGTGCCAAACCTAATGATATCAAAATGTTTACAGGAACTGTTCCTATAGTATATACTAGAGTAGTATAAAGCGCTTTCCAAAATAACTTTCGCCTAAATATGTAGGAATAATTTTCGATGCCAACCCATCGAGACCCCATGACTTGATATTCCTGAAAACTCATCATAAAAGCTTTTATTAAAGGATACAAAGTAAAAGACAAAAATATTATTACTGGAAGTGCAATAAAAATATAACTCCACCCATAGTCTCGTAAAAACTGTTTTATCTTTTCAGATTTTCGGTTATATATCATCATTTCCTGCATAGTATCTCTCCCTTATTTATATTAAGCCTAAGGGCAAACGCCCTTAAGCTTAATATATATTATCTCCAAAAATTTCTCGTGCTGCCTTTTTTACATCTTCATACATTTTTTCCGGTGTAATATCGCCACCAAGCAAAGCAGGATACTCTGCCTTTATAATTTCGTCATAAAGTTTTTGTGCTTTTTGAGATATTGCAGGATCCAGTTGGACTGGAGGTAATACATTTTTGAATAATCTATCTACTTCTTCTTTATTCTCTGGTTTCATAGTATATTTATCTTTCCACATTTGATCACCGGATTTTGTAACCTGAGGTAAAAGCAAAATTTTTGCGGAGATACCTGCGTATCCTGAAGTTAATGCTACAAGAACTTTTCCTACATTTCTCAAATGCTCTTCCTGACTTACAGGACCATTATAATTCTTTTGCTTGAACATCGAATATCCATCAACACCACCTGGTGTAATCGCTTTTTGCCCCGCAGCATGCGGCTCAGGGAGTAAGACAAAATCAACAACTTTCTGATCCGGCGGAGCTGTTTTTTCTTGAACTTTTTTGTTATTATCACCAATAACAACCTCATAATATGGCATTGCTTTTCCAATAATCATTGCTTGTTCTGTATAAAAAAGTTCCATTCTTTTTTGTGGTGTTATCTGATTTGATTCTTTAGGCATTATTCCTTCATCTATCAATGACCTTATAAATTTCAATGTTTCTAAAAACTTAGGATCTGTATACGTAAATTTCCCCTTTTCATCAACCATGTATGGAAGGCCATTATTCATTAACATGTGATTAAGCAATTCTGTAATATCAACTCCCGCTCCATGAAAAACAAAGCCATATTGCTGTTTACCTTCCGCATTTATTTTGGTACCTTTTTTAGTAAGTTCCTTAAACTCGTCCCATGTCCACCCATTTTCCTGGATTTTTTTCCAATCTATACCTGCATCTTCCATTAACTTTTTATTCCCTGCTATAGTATGTATCTTCATATATAACGGCAAGCCATATAATTTACCACCTACTTTCATATATTCGAGCGCAACAGGATAATAATCACTCAATGTTTCTTTATCAATATAATCTTCAATAGGTACTGCAAGTCCCGTTTGTACGTATTTTGCTGATGGAACAATAAACATTAAATCCGGTGGGTCACCAGCATTTATAGCTGTATCAAATTTTTTAACTCCTTCTGCCCATGACAACACTTCTACTTGAATTTCTATATTTGGATTTTTGCTTTCAAAGTCCTCTTTTATTTTTGCAAAGTTTTGTTCATAATCTTTTTCAACAGGAAATGTCCATACCTTTACAATATCTTTTTTTGCTGAAGAAGCTTCTCCATTTGGTTGATTAGTAGTCTTTGAACATCCTGACAACATTGAAGTAATAAAAATTATTGTCAAAAGAATACTAATTAATTTTTTGGCTTTCATTTTTTTACCCCCTATTTTTTTATTTTTTAACCGGATTCCCGGTTAATCACATATCTAATTTCTATCCTCCTTTAATTTTATCGCTTCTGCAATATAGCCGCCAGCCACATCAAGAAGTTGTTTGGCTCTATCTTTGTCTAAATTTGTTACAATCATTAAAATTGTTAGTTTCACATTGTAATTAGTTTCATTAAGTATGCTTTCAATTATCCTTTCCTCGGCACCTGTTGCTAATTTTACAATACGTTTTGCTCTTTCCATTAATTTTTCATTATTAGCTTGCAAATCAACCATCAGATTACTATATACTTTTCCCATCTTTATCATTACACTTGTTGATATCATATTTAATACCAATTTTTGTGCAGTTCCTGCCTTCATCCGCGTTGACCCCATTATAACTTCTGGTCCTACCACCGGTGTAATCAGTATATCTATTATATTTGAAAGGTTTTCATTGGGGTTACAAAACAAACCAATTGTAAGAGCTCCTACTTGTTTTGCATATTGCAATGCACCTATTACATATGGTGTTCGTCCACTTGCCGAAATACCTATAACACTATCATTAACTGTTAAATTTACATTGATTAGATCCTGTCTCCCAGCTTCCACATCGTCTTCTACGTTTTCCATTGCATTCCTTATTGCTTTATCTCCTCCCGCAATTATCCCAATCACAAGCCCCGGATCAGTACCAAATGTAGGAGGACACTCAGATGCATCAAGAATACCTATTCTCCCACTGGTACCTGCCCCTATGTATATCAATCTCCCCCCTTTTTTCATTTTCTCTGCGATGCTATCAACAGCTTTAGCTATAGAAGGTATAACCTTTTCAACGGCTACAGCAACTTTCTTATCTTCATTGTTGATTTTTTTTAGCATTTCAATTGTGTCCAGTCTGTCTATATCCATTGTTTCAGGGTTTCTACCTTCAGTGATTAATTCATCTAATATCATAGTACCAAATCCTTTCTATAAACTGTTTTTTCGTTTATTTATATATTTTTCGTATTGATAACGCTTCTGTTGTATTTTCAAGAAACTTAACAACATCGTTGTATTTTCTTTTTGCTACAAGAATAAAAAGTATATCAATAACAGTTAATTGTGCTATTCTGGAAGCTGTTGCACCAGATCTAAACAAAGGCTCTTCTGATGATACAAAAAGATTTATATCAGCTACTTTTACCAGCGGAAATTGTCCAAATTTAGTTAAACTTATCGTAGTAGCACCCGCTTCTTTAGCTACTTCTAAAGCCTCTACAATTTCTCTTGTACACCCTGAATATGATATCCCAAAGGCAACATCTCCTTTCTTTAAATTTGCTGCTGACGTCAATTGAAGATGAGTATCCTGATAGGCAGTACAAGGTATATTTATTCTTGCAAACTTTAACATCGCATCATATGCCACAGTTCCTGAAGCAGCAACTCCATAAAAATCGATTTTGTTAGCATTTGATAAAGCGTCAACAGCTTTTATTATGCTCTTTACGTCAAGCAAAGAAATTGTGTTATCTATTGCTTGCTTATTAAAATTTGCAATTTTTTGAATAACATCTGATACATCGTCATCATCAGTAATACCGCCATCAAGTTTTTTAGTTTGTTTTGATAAAGATACAGCAATTTTAATTTTTAATTCCTGAAATCCTTTTAACCCAATAGTTCTGCAAAATCTCACAATACTGGCTTCACTCGTATCACAAGCCCTTGCAAGCTCATTAATAGATAATTCTGTAACAACATCAGCATTATCTAGTATATATTTTGCAATTTTAGCTTCTGATGGTTTAAAAGTTGCTTCCAATTCTTTAATTACTGTCAAAATATCCGTCATAAAAACCGTCCTTTACCTCTATAAATTTTTCTTTGTTATTAATATATTCGACGTAAGTTGTAAAATTCCTTCTTAAATTTTAAAAAAATATGTAATTTTACTTCTCGAAATTTTTATAAAAAAGGCGGATATAATTTCCGCCTATTCCATACCATCACTTCGTTATAAGTTTAAGCTCAGCTGGTATAAATTTTTCTACCTTTTCACCTTTTAGATATTTGTCAGCCATTTCTACTCCAAGAGAACCTATTAAAGCTGGTTGCTGAGCAATCGTTGCAGCCATTTTGCCATCTTTTATAGCTTTCAACGCATCATCTGTCCCATCAAATCCAACTACTAAAATTCCTTGCCTATTTGCACTCTCTATTGCCTTTATTGCACCTAATGCCATTTCATCATTTTGCGCAAATACTGCATCAATTTTAGGTTGGGCTTGAAGGATATTTTCCATTACTGATAAACCTTTTGAACGATCGAAATCAGCAGCTTGTTTTGCTATAATTTTTATATCTGGATATTTAGCGATAGCTTCATCAAATCCTTTGCCTCTATCTCTGGCAGCAGAAGTGCCTGGTATACCTTCAAGCTCCACCACATTCCCTTTACCATGAAGTGCCTTTGCAATAAACTCTGCTGCCATTTCTCCACCTTTTACATTATCTGAAGCTATGTGACAAATAACATCTCCACCATTTGCAGACCTGTCTAAAGTAATAACTGGTATATTTTTGCTATTTGCTTCTTTTATCGCATTAACTACAGCATCACTATCTACAGGATTTATAAGCAAAACGTCTACTTTTTGCTGAATTAAGTCTTCCACATTAGAAAGTTCTTTTGAAGAATCATTTTGGGAATCGGCTACTATTAATTTATAACCTAATTCTTTTGCCTTAGTTTCTGCTCCATCTTTCAATGTTACAAAAAACGGATTATTAAGCGTCGATATAACTAAACCTATTGTCTTTTCTCCTTTAGCATTTGAAGTATTGGTGGTATTACCTGTACTGCATCCAGCAATTAACGCAACAGTTAAAATAAATGTTAATAAAAGGAATAAAATTTTTGATTTTCTCATAATTCAACTCTCCCCTTTTAATTAAATTTTTAATTTTTAAAACTTTTTGTTTTTATTTAAAACCTTCCTAAAACACCCCCTTTATCTACTTTCTTTTTTGTCTAATGCTATAGCAAGTAATATTACTGCACCTTTAGCTATAAGTTGATAAAAAGGCGAAACATTAAGTAAATTTAAGCCATTATTTAAAATGCCTATTATCAAAGCACCTATTAGAGTACCTATTACTCCCCCTTCACCACCTGATAAGCTTGTACCTCCAAGTACAACTGCAGCTATGGCATCAAGTTCAGCACCTTGTCCTGCTGTTGGAGCTGCGGAATTTAACCTTGAAGTAATTATCAAACCACTTATTGCTGCTAAAAAGCCACTTAAAGAATACACAAATAGAATTATATTGTTGGTATTAATACCAGCCAATTTAGCAGCCTGTATATTGCCGCCTGTAGCATAGACATATCTCCCAAGTCTATTATTCTTTAAAATGTAATAACCTATCGCAAAGATAAGAACCGTAAGAATTATTGGTACAGGTATCGGCCCAATATAACCGTTGCCAATATAACCAAAAGCCGCACCTAAACCCGTTATTGGTTGTCCATTGGTATATACAAGTGTTAGACCTCTTGCTACTGTCATCATGGCAAATGTCGCAATAAAGGGTGGTATATTCCATCTAATTATGACAAAACCATTAAAAAATCCTAAACCGGTACCTATTATTAAACCTGCTAATACCGCTATAATTAATGGAGAACCGTCTTTTAACATGCCAGCTGTAATTGCACTTGAAAAGGCTAATATAGAACCTACAGATAAGTCTATTCCACCTGTTAATATTACAAACGTCATACCCACAGCCATTATTGCATTTAGGGAAGTCTGTCTTAAAACATTTGTAAGATTATAATAATCTAAAAATCTTGGTGATAATATTGAAAATACAACGATTAACCCTACTAAGCCTATCAAAGATTTTGCTTTGAGTAAAAATTCACTAATATTTATTTTTGTTACTTTTTCTCCCGGTAAATTCAACTCATTCCCCTCCTACAGCTTTTAACATTACCTTTTCTTCTGTCGCTTCTTCATGAAGTATTTCGCCTGTTATCCTTCCTTCATGCATTACAATAATTCTATCGCTAATATTCAAAACCTCTGGCAATTCTGAAGATATTAAAATTATACCAATACCTTGCTTTTTTAAATTATTAATCAATTTATATATTTCATTTTTTGCTCCAACATCAATGCCTCGAGTTGGTTCATCAAGAATAATTAATTTAGGATTTGTCAATAAACATTTGGCAATAGCAATTTTTTGTTGGTTTCCTCCACTCAGTTTAGATATTTTTTGATTTATTGAAGAGGTCTTAATGTTTAATTTTTCAATCATTTGGTTTACTAAATATTTTTCTTTAGAATGGTAAATAGTGCCTATATAATCAGAAATACTTTTTAATGCTGAAAGCGTCATATTTTCTTTTAAAGTATGCTTTAATATCAAACCGTCATTTTTTCTATCTTCAGATAAATATATTATTCCATTATCAATAGCATCTTTTGGATTATTTATCTTTAGCTCCTCATTTTCAAGATAAATTTTACCTGAGGTTTTCTTATAAAAACCAAATATTGTTTTGGCCACTTCGGTTCTTCCTGCACCAATTAAACCAGCAAACCCTACTACTTCGCCTTTTCTGACTGTAAAATTAATATTTTCAAACAAACCCTTCACACTAAGATTTTCTACTCGCAATATTTCCTCTCCCAGCGGAACAGATTCACGAGGATATTGTTCTTTTAGTTCTCTTCCAACCATCATTGTAACTAACTCATCACGTGTAACTTCGTTAATTTTGCCTTGAGAAATAAAGCGTCCATCTCTTAAAACAATATAGTCATCACAAATTTCAAAAATTTCATTCATTCTGTGAGATATATAAATAATAGTTCGGCCTTCTGATTTAAGCGATCTTATGACCTCAAATAATTTCTTTGTCTCTGCCTCTGTTAAAGCAGCGGTTGGTTCATCCATTACTAATATCTCAGCATCCATCAATAAACTTCTAGCTATTTCAACCATTTGTTGTTCTCCAACACTCAAGTACTTTACCAGTCTATTAACGTTTATATTCATACCTAATTCGCTAAGCTTTTTAGCAGCTTCTTGCTTTATTTTTTTCCAATCTATAGCGTTAAATGATTTTAGATATTCCCTCCCTAAAAAAATATTTTCAGCAACACTAAGTGATGGTATAAGATTGAGCTCTTGATGAATCATAACAATGCCATATTTTTCAGCATCTTTGACATTCCTTATATTTACTTCTTTCCCTTTTATATAAATACTTCCTTCATCTTTTTCATAAATGCCGCAGAGAATTTTCATCAAAGTTGACTTTCCTGCCCCATTTTCACCTAATAAAGCTAAGACATGACCTTTATAAAGAGTTAAGCTTACATTATCCAGAACTTTAACATTGCCAAATTTTTTCGTTATATTCCTCATCTCTAAAACGGGTTCCAAAAATTATTCCCCCTTTGGATTGTTAAAATTCCACACCTGACTCTAAAATAATATTTGCATATGGCTTATATTCACCAGTCCTAATAATAGCTTTAGCGTTTTTTGACATTGCCTTTAAATCTTCATGGCTAATAATTATTAGCTTTTCTCCAAATAGCTCGAGAAGGTATAGGTATAAATCGTTATTTTTATCTATCATTTCTTTCGCAATATATGCTTTTTCTACTCCCAACTCAGTAAGTACCGTATTTAATGTATCTTTAAAACTCGGTATCCCTTTTGTTAAAGCAATATCAATTCTTTTAACACCATCTGGTATAGGTAATCCACTATCAGCAATCACCAACAAATCTGTATGCCCTAATCTTGCAACAACTTCTGAAATTTCACTATTCAGCAAATATGTCTTTTTCATTTGTTATAACTCCTTTCTTTAATAAATTTTTCTACCTCATCTCTATAAGGCAAGGATGACTGAGCACCTTCTTTAGTAACCGTTAATGCTGCTACGTATGTAGCAAATTCTATTGCACTTTCAATGTTCTTCCCTTCACTTAATGCCACTGCTAATGCTCCTGTAAATGAATCACCCGCTGCTGTTGTATCAACAGCAGTAACTTTGATCGCATCAAATAGTTTTTCTGTATCCTTATTGATAAAAAAGCTTCCTTTTTCTCCAATAGTTGTTATAACGTTTTGAACCCCTTTGTCCAACAAATATTTTGAGGCCTTTTTTATATCTGCAATTGTTTCTATTTTACTTTTGGATAAAAAAGCCAGTTCTGTTTCATTGGGAGTTAAAATGTAAACTTTTTCTAAGAGCGTATCAGGCAATTTACATGCTGGTGCAGGATTTAATATGACTTTTATACCTTTCCGGTAACATAAATCCACTACAAATTCTACTGTCTCAACTGGTATTTCTAACTGAATTACACACATTTTTGCTTCATCAAAAATATCTTCGTGTTTTTCTATTTGCTCTATATTAAGCCTTTTATTTGCTCCCTGATAAACAACTATGTTGTTTTCTCCTCTTTCACTCACATTAATATAAGCTGTACCCGTCGGTATTTCGTAATCAAATTCTATCCCTTTAACATCTATGCTATCAATTTTTAAGCCCTCATATAATTTCTTACCATATTCATCATTTCCCACTCTGCCGATCATAAAGACCGTTCCACCCAACCTTGCAATTGATACCGCTTGATTTGCGCCTTTACCGCCGCCGTAATTTTTCAAATCATAAGCAATAACTGTCTCACCAACTACAGGAATATGCGGAACTCGTATCACAACGTCCATATTAATACTTCCAACAACAACTATCTTCTCCATCTTTTTACCACCTTTAGCCAATATTTTTTGTGCTTTGGCGTATTATCAACTGGGGTTTAAAATTAATAATTTTTTTCTTTAACTTTTTCCCTTCTACAAGTTTTATTAGCATTCGAGCAGCAGTCAGTCCCATATCATATGCAGGTTGCTTTATAGTAGTTAATTGTGGTTCTAGTATTTGAGAAAGCTGTATATCATCAAACCCTACTATTGAAATATCATCTGGTATCTTGTACCCATATGAACGTATTGTTTTGTACGCTCCATATGCCATTAAATCATTGCAGGCAAAAATAGCTGTAACATTTTCATTATTACCTAACAACTTTTCAGTTCCAATTATTCCACTGTTTATCTTATAATCTCCTTCAAATATCAACCTTTCATCCACATCCATACCATTTTCTATTAATGCTTTTTTGTATCCTTCTAGTCTTTCTTTGGCACTTTTTGTATAAAGCGGTCCCGTTATACACGCAATTTTTTTATGCCCTAAATCTATGAGATGTTTTGTCGCAATGTAACCACCTTCATAGTTATCAAGAAAAACTCCGTAAATGTCTTCAGAATCAACACGTCTATCCATTATGACAATAGGAATACCACTCTTGACAAGTTCCATAATGTGTTCATGTTTAGGAATAGAACTACTGGTAAATATTATACCATCGACATATTTTTCTTTTAGTGCATTTATATACTCGCTTTCTTTCTCCAAATTGTCATCTGTATTGCACAAGAAGACGTTGTAACCGTAAATGTGAGCACTATCCTCTACACCACGGGCAAGATCAGGAAAGAATGGGTTAGAAATATCAGGAATTATAAGGCCGATAGTTTTAGTTTTTTTAGTAACTAATCCTCGTGCTATTGCATTAGGTTGATAACCCAATTCTTTCACTAATTGAAGAATCCTATTTCTAGTTTCTTCACTAACCCCTTCACTTTTATTGTTTATAACTCTCGATACTGTTGTAATTGATACATTCGCTAGTTTTGCAATATCTTTTATTGTTACAGCCATAAATTCATCACCTATTAAATTTGGTTTAACGTTTTAGTAAAACGCTTAACTATATAGTAAAATAAAAATGACATTTTGTCAATAATAAAAATAAAAATTTTTTATAAGGTTAGTTGTGGTTAGTTGTATAATTAAATGCAACAAATAAAAAGGGAGATATTTTTGCTCTGGATATTAAGAATATAAAATGTTAAACTTAGTATAAGAAGAGTTTTAAAGGGGTGTTTAATTATGCCTTTACCAAAAAGAGAGGATATTTATACTTATGAGGATTATTTAAACTGGCCAAATAATCAAAGAATAGAATTAATAAACGGGCAGATTTATTTAATGACTCCTCCATCGACAGTTCATCAAAGAATATCAAGAGAAATATTTACAAGCTTCGCTGTATATCTTAGAGGTAAGCAATGTGAAGTATTTAGTGCACCTTTTGGAGTAAGGTTTCCTTCTGGAAATGAGAAAAGTGATAAAGAAATAAAAACTGTTGTAGAACCCGACATCGTGGTAGTATGCGATAAGTCAAAGCTGGATGACGAAGGATGTAAAGGAGCTCCTGATTTAATTGTTGAAATTACATCACCTTCAACTGCAAGTAGAGATAAAATAGAAAAGTTTAATTTATACGAAAAGCATGGAATAAAGGAATATTGGATAGTAGAACCAGATGACAAAGTTGTAAGTGTGTTTATTTTGCAGGAAAATTCTAGATATGGAAGACCTGATGTATATACTGTAGGAAATAAAATTAAAGTCTCTATCTTTGAAGATCTAGAAATAGATTTGAAAGATGTATTTGCTTACTAAAACACCCGTGCATTTATTATATAGAAGCATTATTATAAAATCAGGGCTTTTTGTGCCCTGATTTTATACTGTCATTTTTAATATTTCAACACATCATGTAATCAAAGCCCTGGATATGCAAACAGCTCTGAAATAACAAGCGATACTGCTCCAATTGCTCCTGCATGAAATTGAAGTTTAGAGGTTTTGATTTTTACTTTGTGATATCTATAAACAAGACACTTTTTTTCTACTTCTTTCAAAATCTCATCCAAAATCAAACCTCTTGCTAAAGACAACGTATTTCCAATAATCACAAGTTCCGGGTTAAATGTATTTATTACATTGACAATTCCCACACCCAATTTCCTTCCAATTTCTTTTAAAGCCTCTACTGCAATTTCGCTTCCTTTTTGAGCATAATTTATAATATCAAGAGCACTAAGTGTATTAAAATTATCTTTATTTATATAATTATCAGATTTTCCCATTATCAACTGTGTATGTATATAATCGAATAGTGCTTTCTCTGAAGCATAATTTTCCCAGCATCCGGTATTCCCACAACTACATTGATGGTCAAGTATATTTATTGTCATATGCCCCATCTCTCCTGCTAGCCCTACTGTCCCTCTGTACAGTTCTCCATTGATTATTATTCCTGTCCCAATTCCAATTCCAGCACTTACATATACAAGATTGTTGTATTTAATTCCTGCTCCAAACCATTTTTCCCCTATTGCTCCTACATTTGCTTCGTTATCTATGTGTACTTTAATTTTGAATTTATTTTCTATAATTTGTTTAAGAGGCACATTTTCCCATTTTAGATTTGGTGCCATCAGTACAGTACCTTTTTTGTAATCCACAATGCCTGGCACACCAATTCCAATACCTAAAATTCCCCTGATAGTCTCAGGTGCATTTAAAATTGCTTCGTCAATCAATTCTATTAAACGCTTAATAATAGCCTGTTGACTTTCACCAATTTTTACATCTACTTTCTTTTCCCAAATGACATTTGCCATTAAATCAGTCAAAACAATTAATATATAGTTCACATCCAAATCAATACCTATTATACAGCCAGCCTTGTTATTGATGCTTAATATAATTGGTTTTCTACCACCTTTTGATTCTCCAGGCCCTTCTTCTCTAACAAAACCTTCGTTTATAAGTTCATCAACAAGAAAAGATACAGTTGACTTGTTTAAACCAGTAATGTGGGCAATATCCGCTCTTGAAACATTCCCTTTTTTTCTTATGGTATTGAGCACTATTGATTTATTTATTTGTTTAACTAATAATTGATCTGCTGTTATCATCTGTTCACCCTTCTATTTATATTGTAGTTTCTAGTGTGAATTATAGCACATTAAATCTTAAAAGAAAATTAAAATAGAGTTCCTTAAATATATTATCACTTTTTTTGCCATCTTAAAGCTTATTTTCCACTCGTACTTGTGTCATAAACTTTTTATCTGTTTTTTTCACTTCTCCAACAATTTCAAAAGAACCGAATAACCGAATATCTTCTGAAGAACTTCCTATCATTACCTCTACACGGCCTGGTTCTACCACATATTCCATTTCCTCATTATAAAAGCCAAGCTGCTCTGAAGAAAGTTGAAAAATAACAGTTTTTTGTTCTCCTACATCTAAAGTGATGCGTTTAAAACCTTTAAGTTCTTTAACAGGTCGTGTAACACTTAAAAATTCTCGATGTATATACAGTTGGACTACTTCATCCCCTTTTACCTTCCCTATATTTTTTACATCAACAGAAATTTCTATTATTCCTTCCTGTGTAGATACTTTTGGGTTAGAGATATTAAGATTACTGTATAAAAATTCAGTATAGCTAAGTCCATAACCAAAAGGATATAATGGTTTAGTACTTGATTCTACATAATCGCCTTTCCAATTAGTACGTCCACCAGAGGGTTTATGATAATAATATACAGGCAATTGTCCTACAGAGCAGGGAATGGAAATTGGTAATTTTCCTCCTGGATTATAATCTCCAAAAATAACATCTGCAATTGCTCTTCCCCCTTCTTCACCCGGCAACCATGCCTCTATAATCGCAGGAATTTTTTCAGCTAACCGAGAAATTGACATTGGTCTACCGTTTATCAAAACTACAACTACTGGTGTACCAGTTTCATAAATCGCTTTTACTAATTGCTCTTGTACACCTGGTAAATTAAGGTCTGCACGATCTCTAGATTCACCAGAAGTACATCCATCCGTTAATCCTGCTCTATCACCTACCACCACAATAGCAACATCAGCTTGCTTAGCAATTTCAACAGCTTTATTAAAACCAGCCGTATCATCACTAATTACGTCACAGCCCTTTGCATAAATTACTTTTGTCTTAGGTGAAACTTTTTCTTTAATTCCTTGTAATACACTTACAATAGGTACATAAATATCTTTCGCCTCTAAACCTTCAGGTAATGGAGTATTAAAAACATTGTCCTTCTCGCGCATTTCAAGTAATGATTCAATGTGACATGGATATGCATAATCGCCAATCATATTGCGAATATTATCAGCATTTGGACCAATTACAGCAATTGATTGTAAGTCTTTCTTCAAAGGTAATAAGTTGCTTTCATTTTTTAATAAAACTATAGATTCTTGAGCTATTTTATAAGCTAATTGCCGCTGTTCTTGAGTGTCAAATATTTCAACAACTCGTTTTTCATCAACATAAGGATTTTCAAATAAGCCTAATAGAAACTTTGCTTTTAGAATTCGCCGTACAGCATCATTAACAAAGTCTATATCAATATCGCCTTGTTCTATCAACTCTTTAATAGGCAAGCCATAACAATCAGTACTTGGTAACTCAACATCAACACCAGCTTCTAAAGCCAGTTTAGCAGCTTCTTTTTTATTTGACGCTAAACGATGGTATTCATAAAGTTGATTAATAGCAAAATAATCAGACACTACAATTCCATCAAAACCCCAATTTTTACGTAATATATCAGTTAAGAGTTGTTTTGACTTATGACAAGGTATACCGTCGAGTTCATGATATCCAGGCATAATCGAACCCAGTTTTGCTTCTTTTACTGCTGCTTCAAATGGATACAAAAAAATTTCATAAAGTTCACGCATTGGAATATGAGCAGGTGCCCAATTCATACCACCTTCTGAATTTCCATACCCCACGAAGTGTTTACCTGTAGCAATAACACCTTCTTTTAAATTCTCTGTTTGTAATCCACGGATATATGAAACACCCATATGCATAACTAAATACGGGTCTTCACCAAATGTCTCTTCTGTCCTTCCCCATCTTGGATCTCTTGTAACATCCAACAATGGTGCAAGAGCCTGCCGAGCTCCAACAGCTTTCATCTGTTCTCTAATCACAGAAGCCATTTTTTCAACAAGTTTGGGATTCCAAGTACTTGCCACACCTATAGTTTGAGGGAAAATAGTAGCCCCTTTAGCCATATAGCCACTACAAGACTCTTCATGAATCAAAGCGGGTATACCAAGTCTTGTATTTTCAACCAAGTATTTTTGTATCTGATTCGCTATTTTTACTGTCTCTTGAGGTGATAAATTACTTGCTCCACCAAGACGGGTGATTTGACCTATCCCATGAGTCATTAATCGATTTGCTTTTTTATATGAAAATTTCATCATATCATCTAATATCTCATATACCCATATACCACTTAATTGTGCAATTTTCTCTTCAATTGTCATTTGAGCTAACAAATTTTCTACCTTTTTTTCAACAGGTTGTTTAGGGTCTAAATATGAAGCTTTCATCATTATTTCCTCCTCTTATCCAAAAACTAATCCTTCACTGAACCTAATGAAATACCACTTATAATATATTTTGAAAACATTGCATAGACTATTATTATTGGAATCACGGTTATTGCAAGTCCAAGATATATAGCTCCATACTCTGTCCTATACATATCGCCCCTTAATAATTTAACCATCATAGGGAGAGTATACTTTTCAACCTTTGAGATTAACATGAAAGGAGTAAAGAAGTTATTCCACGAAGCAACAAAAGATAAAATTCCCATAGTAAATGCCCCGGGCTTTGCAATAGGTAGTATAATTCTATGGAAAATTCCAATCTCGCTAGCACCTTCAATTCTTGCAGATTCTATTAGATCTTTAACAAGAGTAGACTCTAAATACTGCGATGCAAAAAATACCATGGGTGGAGCAGCTATTGCTGGAATAATAAGCGGTATATAACTATTCAAAAGATTTAGCATCGACATATATTTGTAAAATCCAATTATTGAAGCCATTTGGGTTGGTATAATAGTTAAAAGTATTATAATATTATACAATATTTTTTTGTAGGCAAAATCGTAGACTTGAATTGCATATGCTGTCATCATAGAAAAATAGACTGTTAAAAGAGTTGCCGGAATAGAAATTAATGCACTATTTATAAATCCTCGCCATATGTTGGCTCCCTTACCAGTTAAATACTTCCAATTATTTAAAAGGTTGTTACTAGGCAAAAGGCTTACCCCTTGCTGTATTTCAGGTGTAGAACGAGTAGCATTAATCAATAAAATCCACACTGGCACAATAGTTATTAGAAATAATATTACAAGAAAAATATATATAAAAGTTTTTGTTAACTTTGTTTTTATAGTGTAGCTCATTATTTTTCCCCCTTTCGGATTTAAAACATTATTCTTTTTCTCTTAAAAGCCTAATTATTATAGAAGCAGAAATAGCGGTAATAATAAAGATCATAACAGCTACACTGGCTCCTGCTCCAATAAATCCTTTTCCACTTGAAAATTTCATATACATTAAAACACTCATAGTCATTATAGAACCATTAGGGGAACCACGACCGTCTGTTAATAAATAAGGTATATCAAACATTTGCATGCCACCTGCTAAAGACGTTACTAATACATAAATGAGCACAGGTTTTAAAAGAGGTAAGGTGATTTTAGTAAACATATCCCACGAACTAGCTCCATCTACCAACGCCGCCTCATAATAAGAAGGTGATATTGATGACATTCCAGCCATTAAATAGAGTATAGTGACACCAAACCACATCCACCATTGGATAAATGCAACTATAGATTGAGTCCATCCCGGACTTCTAAAAAAGTCAAAGGCTTCTTCTAATATTCCGGCTCGAACGGCAATCTGATTCACGGGACCATAACGTGAAAAAAGATTATAGAACAGAGCAGCAATCGCAACCGGCATAAGTAGGTTAGGAAGATAATAAACTGTTCGCCAAAACCCAACAAACTTTATTTTCAACCTGTTATTCATAAACCAAACTGCTAAAAGCATAGCTATACCTAATTGTGGTATAAAATTCATAAGCCATATTTTCCATGTATTTAACACGGATTTTATGAAAAAATCGTCTGAAAATAATTGTTTGAAATTATTAAGTCCAACAAAATTGTAAGTTTTACTCATTATTGTCATATCTGTTAGGCTCAAATAAAAAGTATATATCAAAGGATAAAAGCTAAACAACAAAAATACAATAATGAATGGTGCAGTAAATATATATCCATAATAATTTTTGTTTATCTTACTATTACTTTTCCTGACCTTTATTCCGCTCTCCACCAAAACCACCACATCCTCCATTAATTTTATATTAGAGAGTAGAGGAAATGTGAATTTTTAAATCTCACATTTCCTCTACTCCAATTTTAATCTACATCAACGTCAGGTAAAGCATTCTTTACAGCCTCTTTAAATCGTTTTAGAGCTTCGTCTTTACTTATTTCACCTGATGCATAGGCATCAAGTGGATCCCACAATGCATCTTGAACTACGAAATCTGTAGCTTGAATGTTTTTGGTCCTTCCACCAAGGTCAATGCGGCGTGCTGCTTCTGCAAATACTTCATATGGGTTTTGTCCTCCTAAGAATTTAGCTGCCGAAGTATCCCCAAACTGTGAAGCAATCTCTTCTACTACTTTTTGACTAGATACAAAATCGCCAGCTGGTTGTTGTAATTCATCACCTACGCTTGGATCGATCTTCTTCAAATATTCATTTGTATAAACTCCGAGAGCCCAGTTCTTTAATGTTTCCTCATTTAAAGTTACAAATTTAATAAATTCTTTCGCTAATTCTACATTTTCGCTGTCCTTAGTCACACCAAACCAGGTACCTCCCCACCTGTAAGGCATTGGTCCTGGAATGGCAGCCCAATCACCAGAAGTATCTTTACCAGCAGTCTTCCCTCCGTCAGATTCGCCTTTTGCAGGTGCTGAATTAGGTTGTAATACATAAGACAAGCCCCACGTTGGGAGGAAATATGCAAATATTTGCTTGGGATTTCCTTTTGCATCTACCAAGGAGTCATTCATGCCAGCAAACCAGCTTTCCTGCCATTGGGTAGCTTGTGCTTCATAACCATTTTGTCTAAAATTTTTTGCGATATCAAATAGTTCTTCTACTTTTGGATCTATCACCAATTTGCTATCTACAATCCACGGTTTATCTCTATTCTCAATGATTACCCTACCAAGGTCTGCAGTTGATGCTATCATATAAGTATTACCGTTGGATTTTTCTTTTACAATTTTTGCCGCTTCTTCGAATTTACTTAAATCAGCTACTAGTTCTTGAATTTTTACAGGATCGTCGGTACCAAAATATTCTTTAGCAAGACTTCTTCGATAATACATCAGTCCTGGAGTTGCTTGATAAGAAAAAGCTTTTACTACACCATTTTCATCAGTTCCTATATCAATTGTAAATTGATACGTTTTCACCTCTTCTGCAAAAGGTAGTAAATCTGACAAGTCTACCAAATAATCGCTCTCAACAAATTCTCTCACAAAATCAGATTCCAAAGCAACTACATCGGGACCTTCTCCAGATTGCAATGCTGACTTAAGTTTTAATTGGTATTCTCCCTCTGTCATTGGAATCATGGTAAATTCTATTTTTACATCGGGATGCTTCTCCTTAAACGCAGTTGCAAAAACTTTCGCTTCATTTGTAAAAGACCAAATCTTTAATACTTTTTCTTTTGGCTGAGTTGACTCAGATTGCCCTGTTTGACTATTTTGTCCGCATCCTGATAACAAGCCAACCACCATAATCACAATTGTAATCAAAGCAATAATTCTCCTCATTCTTTTCACCCCATTTTTTTATTCTCTAATAAGTTCTTTAAATTTTAAATTAAAATTACAATTTCGCACCCCACCTCCCCTTCGGTGATTTTGTTAGGATTTTATTATATTTTTTGATACTCCAAATAGAGCCATTTTATTGCTTGTAAACGTATGCCAATATGCTACTGAAATGCATATATGTTTTTTTCAAAGGTTTTCCGTCTATTATTTCGTAGGGATTATAAAATTTAAACGCATTGGTTGTTTGAATTAGTCCTTTCTATTTTATTTGTGGTGCATTTTTGAAGTATTCCATCTTTTTTCACTTCATAAATATCATAACATTAAATTAATTTGTGATTAATTTGTTGTCTCAACAAACTTTTTGTATAATAAATATATTCGACGCAAAATAAAAAAATCCTCCTTTCTTTCAAAAAAAGTTTAAGCTATTTTATTCCTTTCTCTCACTTTTAGACAATGCAACTATAAAATATCAATTTTTTAATTATCATTTCCTGTCACTTGATTTTTGTTATCGATATACTTTTCAAATATCATTCTATCAAAAACATTTATAATTAATCCCATCAAGCTAAAACTTATTAGTACTAATGGTATAAAAGCTAAAATTATACTTACAAATAAAACAAACAGACAAATTAGTAAAATACCAAGGGTACGTGGAAATTCAATAACTGAAAAAATAAAAGCATTTTTAAAAATATGTTTTGTTTTTAAGTCGTATGTTACCATCATAGGAAAAATATATATATTCATCAAAAGATACATTAGGCCTATTAAACCAGTTATGATAATTCCTGATTTTTTTATGAAATCGTTATTCATTATGCTGTAAATTTTATAATTATTTATCAATACAAAAGCAACTAACATGTTTATTAATGTTATTATCAGACTTTGTTTTAAATTCTTAAAAGCGCCATCTTTAAAATCGTTCCACAGCCATACATTTTTCCGAAATACATAGTTCCTTAAAACATGATTAAATCCCGCAAAAGCAGGGCCTATTGTGATAATAGGAATACTAAAGATTATTAATAATAAATTAAGACTAATTAATTGCCAAAAATTAGAACAAAATATATCAATAAATAATGGTATTCCCTTTTTAGGTATATCCTCTGGTTTCAGGTCTGGTTTACGTGGATTCCCAAAATACATTTGATTAAAAAAGTTTCCAAACATTTATATACCTCCATATTTAGAACAAAATAATAACATATAAATTCAAGCCTGCATCCAATTAAAAAATCTTTTTAAAGCAGCTACAAGATAAAATACAAGTAATTTTTTCTTGTAGCTGCTTTTTTAATTAAATTCTTTAAATTCTATTATATAGTAGAACTTATCTCCAAAACTCTATAAAGCATAGCAGCTGCTTCTGCTCTTGTAGCATTGTCTTTTGGTTTGAAGGTGTTGTCTTCATATCCTCTTACTATCCCAAGCTTCATTACGTTTGCTACTGCATTCCTTGCCCATTCGCTTATCTTACCATTATCTGTGAAAGTTGTATTACCTATATTCTCTTCTTTGTATCCTGTAAGTTTACTGTATACTCTCATTATAACTGCTGTCATCTCCTCCCTTGTTATTGGGGCCTTCGGCCTCATGTTCTTCCCATCTCCTAACATTATCCCTGCCCTGTAAGCTGCTTCTATTGCATTGGCATACCATGCTCCTTCTTTTACGTCTTCAAATTCTCCTTTGTACGGCTCTTCTGGTATCCCTAATGCTCTTATCATAAATGCCGCAAATTCTGCCCTCGTTATTTTTGCATTTGGCGCAAATGTATCATCATCTACTCCTCTTATTATATGCCTTGATGCTAGTACATTTACTACATCGTATGCCCAGAAGTCTTTTGATACGTCCTTGAACTGTTTGTCATATTCAAAGGCCCCATAGGTTGAGAAGTGGATTACTTCAGCAGTTACTGTGTTTGTCTTTTTGTCAATTTTGCCTCCTACATACTCCCATTTGCCTGTTGTCTCATTTAGGTAATATACTCCAACCTTTCTTATGTCTTTTGCATCTTTTATTTCAAATGTTACTTTCACTGGTGAATCTACCTTTATCTCTTTATCTCCTGCTTTTATTTTTACATCATAGGCATTTGACACTGGTGTAAGAGGTGGCGGTGTTTGTCTTCCTTTTTCTTGTATTGTAAGTCTTACTGCACCTACCTGATTTATTAAGTCTATTGTATTTTTGGACACTACCAACGAGTTTGGATCAAATTTAAGGGTTACATCATTTAATTTTATTGTAATGTTTTTGTTGTTTTCCACAACCAAGTTTATTACACTAACAGGTATTTCTAATGCTTTTGCATCTGTCTTGCCTATATTTGTTAAGTCGAACTGCATCTCTTTCTTTGAAGTGTCTTTTATGTCTTTTGATATTTTTGTCTCATCTACCACCATAATTGTCGTGTTATTTTCCACAACTACTTTTCCTTGTGATACTTCATGAGATGCTTCTGTTGGCTCTGTTGGTGTTGGTGCAGGTTGCGGCCGGGGTGTTGGCAGTATTAATCTCGTATCAACAAGTATAAGATTTCCAAAGCCAGAAGCGTCTTTCCATGAATTACCGCTTGGATCATTCCACAAAACAATACTCGTTCTGTTTCCTGATTCATCAGCACCATTTACTTGAACATCAAATCCAAGTATATGACCATCTGTAGGTTTTATAGTTTTAAAAGGAATTGCTACTTCTACTATATAACTTGATGAAGAAGTTATGCTTGTTGCTGATTTAAACCCTTCGGAATTAGTACTATCACCAAAACTTTGTTCATTATCAAAATTTACTCTATATTGACCAATGCCACTTTGGTAATATGGAGATTTATAATTATTTTCATCCACAAAAAATTCTACTGAATCTTGTTCCCACGGGTTTGGACTTGATTTATTTAATTTGGCACCTGTTACCTCAGCTAATACATAGAGATAATTTTCATCCCACATAGTCCTTGCTTTAGCTGTTGGACCTGAAGTCCCTTGTACCCACACGTTTGTATATATTGTATTTGCTTTATCCCATATATCATCTATTTTCCCATCTATAATAGGTGTGCCATAAACAGCCTCTGTGATTTGTGAAGTTTTAGATAATAAAAGTAAGCCATAGTATTCAGTCTTTCCACTATTGCTATAATCATTCCAAACAGCTATATTATCTATCTGGCCTCCTCCTTTATCGTCGTTTACTTTAATATCAAATCCTATTTTAGTTCCAATTTGTGGATTTAAATCGTCTATTGGTATTGCCATTTGAACCACATATCCATTTGTTTCCTCTTGGACATAATTGAGTATATCTGTATTCCCCGAATTGTCACGCCGTATTGTATAATGTTTAATTTCTGTTTGGCTCATACTCCCTTGGTTTTTATCCACAAATATTTCTATACTATCATTTTTAGAAGGAGTTGTATCATCCACTTGTACCAATACATAAAGGTTTTTAGCATCCCATAACAACTTAAATTTAGCCGTAGCTCCATTTAAATTTTTTACAAAATTATTGGCATAAAACCATTTTTCTGTCGACCATATTTTGTCAATATTAGTACCAATTACAGGCGAACCTTGAGAAACTGAAATTACCTGTCTATCGACAGCAACTTTTGAAGGATCTACTATAGCCCAATATGCCGGTTTTGCCTGAAGTTTTGTATCAAAAAGAAGTGGAGCATTTGGCTGCTTTAACCATGTAACATCGTCAGAAACACCCCAGAATACCACTGCAGTTATGTGATCTTTTTCTTGCTTTAATAAATCAAAAATTTGCTTATATAATCTTGCCTGCTTTAATAATGCATCTTGCGATACATCGCCTAACATGTTCATATCCAATTCAGTAATATGTATTTCCACACCTAGAGATTTAAATTTTTCAATAGAAGCTTTTATACTCTCAACATTTGAATTAATATTAATATGCATCTGCATTCCTATTCCATCAATAGGTACGCCTTTTTCTTTTAAACTTTTTACTAACTCATACATTGCTTGAGTTTTAGCACCATTATTTTCGATGTTGTAATCATTGATAAATAACTTTACATTGGGATCAGCTTCATGAGCATATTCAAAAGCTTTTTCAATATAGTCCGGGCCTATAATTTGCAGCCATTTTGAATTTCTTAATTGTCCATTATCGTCTAAAACCTCATTAACCACATCCCATGCAATTATTGGATTGTTTGAGCCATATTTCTCTTTGAAATGTCCTAAAACTGTAAAAATGTGCGTCTTTAACCTCTCAAGCAAAAGTTCCCGTGGTGCTGTCTTAGTGGGATCTGAAGGATCTTGGAAAAACCAATCCGGAACCTGATTATGCCACAATAATGTATGTCCTCTCATTTTCATGTTATGTGCTATGGCAAAATCTACAATTTTATCTGCATTACTAAAAGTAAATATACCTTCTTGAGGCTGCAAACTTTCAGGTTTCATAGCATTTTCGGCAACTAACATATTAAAATGCTTTGCTGTCAACTGTGAATGCGGGTCTGTATTTACTAATCTACCTGGTTCTACAGCGACTCCTATTGGGAAACAATCTAAAAATACTGAATAAAGATCAGGTATGTCTTCTTGAATTTTTATAGGAGCTGCAGCTATTTCACCAATTACTTCAAAATCATCAATATAAAAATCTATAGTTGAACCAGGCGTCTCTACATATATGCTTATTGAACTATAATCTCCATCAGGTACAGTAAAGCTCCCTTTTATTTCCGTCCATTCTCCTTTTTTAACACTTACTGGATTATTAACTTGAATATATTGAGGTGAACCAGTTGTTGGTGTTGCTTTGACAGTAGCCTTAAACTGCTCTGTATCGTTGCCATTATTGTACTTAACCCAAAAGTCAACACTATATTGCTTACCTGGAACTATTTTTCCCGTTAAATTATAACTTGGTCCCATCCAATCTGCTGTTCGTCCAGCAGTTTCTAAACTGTAATTTCCACTATGAGCCTCTTCTTTTACAGCAGAGATTACTGCCTGACCAGTACCTACCCAACCAGTAGTATCTCCACTTTCAAAAGTTCCATTTTCAATAATATTCCCTACTTGCGGTGTATTAACAGGTGTAACGATTACATCGTCAATATAATACTCCAGTGTTGGATCAGGTGATTCAATATACATAAATAATTCTTTTAAAGTACCATTGTAAGTCAAAGTATAACTTCCTGTCAAAGTAGCCCATGCATCTTCAGATACAGGTTTCTGCCATACAATTGTATCATAATAACTTCCCGTATCACCTTCCACTGATGGCGTATATACTCGGCGCATAGTGACAGTAATTTTGGGATCATGATGACCAGCTGCTATTTGTCCATCTACAACTCTAACTTTAAGTGAAACATTATACGTTGCTCCGTTTTCCATTTTTCCCAAAAAACTATATGCAGGTCCTTCATAAGAGTTAGTTCTCCCTGCAACTTTCATACTGTAATTTCCTATTGCTTGCTCAGTTGTCACTTCTAAAGTAGGATCACCATGTTTCGTCCATTCATCTAATGTTCCATTTTCAAAGTCTCCATTTGCAACCAGATTTATAGATGAATTTCCACCTGCCAATACTTTTATAGGGTAATCACCTATTATTCCACAAATCATGGCAAAAACCACAATAAGTGAAAGAATTTTTAATGCTTTCTTTTTTTGACTCATTATCTTTCCCCCTTCATTAATAAAATCAACAAAATACTAATATACAAAATTTAAGTATTTATTCCCAAACATCACCTCCTTTTGTTTAAGCTTATTATATTAATTTTCTTAATTTGTTTTTACTAACCTATTTTTCTACTTGTTCACTAAAAACCTAAAAGCCTTATCGTCCCAATCGGGAATATATTCATGTCCATAATCAGGGTATATCAACATCTGTTTATCCGTATTTAATTTGTTATACATAGCAAATATTGTTGAAGGAGGACATATATGATCTTCTAAGCCCACGGAAACAAGTACTTTCCCTTTAATGCGTTTTCCTAAATGTTGAAGGTCAATATATCCTAACCTTGTAAATATTTCCTCTTCCCTCTCATGCAAAGGGTCAAAAAGCCTAAACCATTCCCTAATCTCTGTATATGCACTGTCACAGTTTAGTTCCCAAGCCCTTTTATAATCACAAAGGAAGGGATAACAAGCTGCAACTTTTTTTATGTTTGGATTCAAAGCAGCACATGCCAACGCTAACCCTCCACCTTGAGAAGCCCCTGTAGTCATAATATTATCCTTGTCTATATCCTCAAAACTTTCTGCAATCTTTGACAAAAGATAAGTATCAATAAAAATGTGCTTAAACATCAACGTGTCTCTATCTTCTATTCCTCTTATTATATGACCCCGCAAAGTATTACCAATTACTCCACCTGGGTCTGTGCTTTTTCCACCCTGCCCTCTGCAATCCATGCTAAGTACATGGAATCCTGCATTAGCCCATTTTAACTTTGTATCAATAGTTTTCGAATTCATTCCATAGCCATGAAATTCCAAAATGCAAGGGGATTTTTCTTTAGATGCTTTTTTAGGTTTTACATAAAGAGCGTAAATTCTTGCATTGTTGGTGCTCGTAAAATACAAATCGTAAGCCTCAACAGAATTATCGGGATAGTCAATCTTTTTAAGCTCAATGTTTAAATCTATTTTTTCCGCTTCTTTTATCGCATTATCCCAATATTCATCAATATCAGGGGGACATGGATTTTTCCCCATGTATTTTTTTAACTCCTCTAACGGCATATCATAAAAAGGCATTATACCCATCCTCCCTTTATCTTTTATTTCTCTGCCTTAGTTTTTCAATCTTCTCGCTATTCCTCCATCCATAAAATACTTGTAACCAATCTGGGATATAGTCTACTTCCCCGCGCAGTTCCATTGTCACTATTTACTTGATCTACCGGTCCCTCTTCACTGCAACTTATCTGCTGCCATCTCGTATGCACCCTATCCCACTCTATCTCCTTATCGCCAAAATCCAGTCCCAATATTTTTTTCACTATATGTTGCGATAAGAAAATTTTACTATTCCAGGTATTTTTGCTTGTAGAAGAAAGTTTCCATCCCCCAGAAATTGGGTCAATACAGCATCCCGGTTTCAATACCGTCACAATATGATGTTTTAAAGCTATTATTAACTCCTTAAAAGGTCCCGTTTCACTGACAGTATCCACATCTCCTATATAATAAGGATATATAAGTGCTTCTATTGCCGGTATAATCCTAGAGGTATTGCCTTGTTCAAATACAGCAGGTATATATCTATTTTGTTCATCAAATTTACTTACAATAGTACTTGCTGCTTGCTGTGCCTTTTTTAAAGATGCATCAGCATAATCGTCAAGATTATATTCTTTAAATATTTTATTCAACAAAACATATGCAGCCCATGTTTTTACACCTAAATAAAGATTATTTCGCGCCTGTCCCAGACTTACATCAAGACTATCATAAGTAGTAATTTCTGAGCCATTTTCACATCTTGAAGTATCCACATCCATTATGCCATCATTATTTTTGTCTCTTGCTACTAAAGAGTTAAAACAATCTACAAAAACATTAAGATTTTGCTCTAACCATTCCTTGTCATTTGTCTTAAAGGCATAAACTGCTCCTGTAATTATCCAGTTTAATAGCTCTTCATGCGTCATGTAACTAAAAACTCCATGTAGATTAGGTAACTCATAAGAGGAATACCCCTGCGGAGAAAAATTATTAGCCACCCCCATATCATGAGTAAAAGACCTACCCGCTTGATCAAAATAACTATATTTTTCTACATACAAATCTAAAGTATTTTTTATAGTCCATGGATGGAATTTAAGCTCCCAAAATAGATGATCAATTGTTAAATCAAAAGTATTTATCATCAAATATTCGCCTTCATTAACTATCCACAAGGGCACACCATCTTTTCTTGTCATTAATTGACTATTCGCATAATAAGCATGAGTAGCATAAGCAATTAAAAACTGCCTATATTCATTTAAACCGCTTTCTCTAAGTTCTTTATCTCTTTGTTCTGCCATATCAAGGTAATAATTCGCATTTTTAAGTCCAAATTCAAGTACGTCTTCTAAAGATTTAAATAAAGTGGTGTAATAAAATTCTGTTTCTATACCAGTTGTTATGATACCATCTTGGTATGTTGCTAAAGCAATAGTATAAGTTCTCATTTCTCCTGCCGGCACTTTAAATAACAATGCCCCTTCTTTACCTAATCTGTGATTTTGATATATATCATTTGCCCAAGAATCCAAAAGACCTAGTCTCAAATACTCTTTGACATCTTCACTATTCCATGTAGCAAAACCGTATTTTCTGTCAAAAGCTATTCCCAAATATTTGCTATCCATTGTATCAGATAGCAATCTTTTTGTACCTTCCAGTCCAAACATCATTTCTGCATCTAATTTGCTTTGTCTATTATCCATAGTTAATTGTATAAATATAACAGGTGCAAAAGCCAATTTTTTCTCCTCTTCTTCCATAGATTCCGGGAATTTTACATATCCAAAAGGCGTAATAATTGAAAATTTAAATTTATCAGTAAGCCATGTATCAGATGCCCATCCCATTTCTCTATCTATTTCTTTTTCTGAGAAAAATTCTATATCATACTTCGCATTGTTTTTTACTTTTTCACCAGTAAATGCTTCTTCAGGTTTTATAGAATTAACTTTTAGAAATGGTAAAAGCTTTATTTTCTTGCCCTGTTTATATCCTACATAAACATTGTTATTAGGCGGATGAACATCATTTAATACTACACCTCCGCCTTTACCCAACTTGCCAACAATAAAACTCGAAAAAGCACCAAAAGCACTATGATGTGCATAAAAAGATATACTTTCCATAACAAATCCCTCCCAATTTCTTAGTATTTCATCGCTTAAGGAAATCCGTAATTTCTATTCATAAATTTTTCTATTATGAACATCTCTAATGCCAGTTTTTCTATAAAAATAAGTATTTACTACGTCTCTCCATTCTATAGCATTTTTAATTTGCATTTCTAATCTTTCTAAAACCATCTCAAAAATTTCCTCATCAATTTTGCCTCTTAATGTTAACCACTTTTCTTTTAATCCTTTAGCTTCTTCAGCTCCCTCAAAATGAGTATCGTATATATGTTGAATTACTGTTTTCCCCGATTTTAATTTATGAGTATAGGGTACATGGTGGAAAAAAAGTAAAAGTTCATCAGGACATGTTTCTATGTTTTCATACATACTTGCTATTGGTTCTTTATACTGTGCAGTATATCCAGTCCCAGTTGCTACAGTTCTATCAACTCCAATTCCTTTATAATCGGCATAATGATAAGTCCCCCAATGAGAATATTCATATCCCTCTAGATTTGGTCCGTAATGATGACCTGGATTTACCATCCATCCAACTCCTAAAGGAGCAGTATATTTTTCATAAATATCTCTTGATGCCATTAGCATAGAAACTATTGTGTTTATGACTTGCTCATCATGACCAAAAGTCAATTTTGTCCATTCCTCTGCTATCTCTTTCGGAGAAAGCTCAGGATTCCATGCTAGCCTTCCAAATCCATACAAATTGGCTTGAGCAAGAGGATGCCCTGTCCAGCTCTTACTATCACCAATATTCGATACGCCCACTATTCCTCCATATTTCATTCCAAATAAGCTGCCATTAACAACTTTGGCAACTGTCGAACCTTTCCCCTTTGCGTAAGTATCGAAATCCAAAATTTCTTTCCACATAGTTGGAAGGTAACATAGGTCCTTTTGCTGACCTGTATATTCCTGAGTAATTTGAAGTTCCAGTGCAACATTTGTTTTTTCCATAGCTCCAAATAACGGAGATACTGGCTCTCTTATTTGAAAGTCCATTGGGCCATATTTTATTTGTAAAACAACATTATCCATAAATTGCCCATCTAAAGGTTTAAAGTTCTCATAAGCAGCTTTTGCTCTATCTTGTGTTCTATCTCTCCAATCAACCATACAGTTATAAACAAAAGCCCTCCAAAATACTAACCCCCCATGGGGCTTTAAGGCTTCTGCTAACATATTTGCCCCTTCCGCATGATTTCGCCCATAAGTAAAAGGACCAGGTCTAAATTCTGAATCTGCCTTTACTAAAAACCCACCAAAGTCAGGTATATACCTATAAATATTCTCTACTATCTCCTTCCACCATTTTTTTACTCTTTCATCTAATGGATCCGCTGTCGGCAAGCCGCCAATTTCAACGGGCGCAGCAAAGTTTATACTTAGATATATTTTAATTCCATACAATCTAAAAACATCAGCAATTCTCGATACATCTGGCAAAAATTTGTCGGTTATAAGTTCCGTTTCATATTTGTGCACATTAACATTATTAAGAACAACTCCATTTATCCCAACAGAAGCAAGTAAGCGTGCATAATCTTTTACTCTACTCAAGTCTTCTACAACTTTATTATCTTTAAAAAATACAGATTGTCCTGCATATCCCCTCTCTATCTCACCATTTAGATTATCCCAATGATTAATTATCCGTAAAAGGTTGTAGGGGCCATCTTCTATTTCTATTTCATTTAGAGAGTTGCTACTACAAATTGCCATTAGCAAATAAAAAACACCATATAATACCCCTTTTTCATTTTGTCCTATAATCGCTAACACATCTGTGTCGCCTTCTTTAATTATCTTAACCGCAAACCCATCTTCCTTTAATATTTCATTTCTAATTTGCACATCTAATTTTTCATTTTTTAGATCTTCTAAAGTACCCACAAATATATAAGAAGATTTTGGAGAATAATTCAAAATTAATGGTTCTTTCTTCATAAGTTTATTAAGTCCAAATTTTAATTCTTCAATAGCCGTGTTTATAATAGGATGTGTACTTTTAACCTTAATATAGTTACAAAAATCTTGATATTCACCCACCGAACAATTCTCATAGTTTAACCAACAATTATATACCTTACTTTTTTTGTCAATATCGCTTATCTTCAACATATTCACCTCTTTTGATGTATACTAGAATTTTAATCAATATTAAAAATCTACTATTTCAAAAAAAGCTTTCTTAGGATTTTGTTTTTCATCAAAAAGTAAAGGCCAATCCTTTCTACCCTTCACCGGAAAATTATCTTTCCAAGTATGTTTATCACTAATTCCCCAAAAAGTAACACTTGTAATTATACCTTTATACGACCTGAAAATTTCAAAAAGTTTTTTATATGTCAAGGCCTGAAGTTCTAACATTTCCGCTGTAGGAATTAGAACTTCGCGTGTCTTATTTTCAAATTCAAACATAGATATGTCAAGTTCTGTTATTTGAATTTTTAGTCCTAAAGACGCATATAGCTCAATCGCTCTTTTAAGATTGTCAAACAATCCTTCATCATAAATATCCCAATGGCCTTGAATGCCAATACCATCAATAGGTATACCTTTATCTAATAGAGATTTTAAGAAGTCATAGGTTTTGTAAAGTTTATAGGGTTTTTCATTGTTATAGTCATTATAATAAAGTTCGACCTCAGGGTCAGCTTCTCTAACAAACTTAAAGGCTAACTCAACATACTCTTTGCCAATAATTCTATACCATGGAGATTTTCTCAGTACATAATCTTCTTTATCTTCTATAGCTTCATTTACTACGTCCCATGCATATATTTTGTTTTTGTAGTGATTGCAAACTGTATTTATGTGAAATTTTAGCCTTTCTAATAATAATTCTTTTGACACTTCATTTCCTGTTTTATCTTTAAATACCCATTCAGGAGTCTGGTTATGCCACACAAAAGTATGACCTCTTACTTTCAAATTGTTTTCCATTGCAAATTCAACAATTTTATCCGCATCTTTAAAATTAAATTCATCTTCTTTAGGATGAATTCTCTCAAACTTCATCGCGTTTTCTGCAGTTAAGCTATTAAAATGTTTTAAAAGTAATTGCCTATGCAAACCATCTTCCAGATCCTCGACTTCAACAGCTGCTCCTATAAGAAAATAGTCTTTATAGACTTCTTTTAAGCTTATAGTACCATTAATACCATTTTTATTTTCTATAAACACGATTTTCCTCCTTCTAAAATTTTTATCATTAAACAGTATATTGCATTTAAAGAAAATAGTTAAAAATTTGATGCCAATGCTTTTCACTCTTGTCGAATAAAATTTTTAATTCCATAAATAACCTATTTTGTATTGCAGGTATTGTGATATTTCCTACCGTTCAAAACGGAACCAGCCAAAATCAAAATTGGAACCTGGTAAAAATATGAAAGTCACCTTTTGTTTCCCTGTTATTTTTTCTAATTCAAATATCCGCTCTTCATATTTATCAGACTTAGTAAATTCAATAATTTGTTCACTTTCGCTATTAGGACTGGTAAATCGGATAAGAATGGTGTTTTTCTCAATAGGCGATCTACCATAAACTACAATTTTAGTAGCTCCTTCATTTGTAAAATCCATATCTTCAAATACCAAGGAAACATTGTTGCCTATCCCTTCAACGCTGTCTCCTTTTATTGAGAACATATCTCCATAAATATGATCGCATTCTGAAGCTTTATTTAGCTCAAAGGGTCTGTATTTCTTTTTAAAATAAAACCCTTTGATGTGAACCTTCTGATGAAGAACAAAACAAATAGAAGTAACACCGCGTAATCTTTTTGGCAAACGGTAGGTTTCTTCCTGATATACATTCCACTTAACTGGTTTTTGATAGATTACTTCAGCAAGCAACGTACTTCCCTCTTCATCAGGCATACCTTCCCAAATTTGTATAGGATATTCCTCCCTGGTTAATGCAAAAATTGAAATAGTTATGGTATCAGAACCATAAGTACCAAAGTCAATATTGCGGAAACCCACTTGGGTTTCACCATCTCTACTTGTAGCTATTCCTTTTTCATTTCCGCTAGTCACCTCACCTTTACTGTAATCATAGAGCCCTGCATATATAAATTCATAAGGATCTTTGTATGCTTTGCCAAAACCAACAGCTTTAAATTCCAGCTCTGATATGAGTTTCGTCTTTTCAGTACCATTCTTACTCGTGCAACGAACCCGAAATTTTCCGTCACTTAAAGCTATTATCTTCGCTTCATGACCAAAAGCTTCTACTTTAGCGATATTAGACGGAAAACCTCCATCAGTCACTACACTCCACTCTACTTCACGATAAGTAGTATTTTCTGGGTATAATTTCGCTCGTACAAGAATCTCTCTCTTTAATTCATTAAGCTCTTGTCCTGAAGTACTAATAATTTCAATTTTACGGACAGGTATTTCATCATTGCTTCCCATAACACATGGCATATCTCTATTCTTCATAAGTGCAGAAATCCCCTCTAAATTTTCACCCTTTGCTGGAAGAGCCTCAAATTCGGCAGTCTGGCCTTCCAAACCTTTAGAAGTTACTTCCATATAAATCTTTCCTGGTTCTAATGTTGACCCTATAATTGCCATTAACTTGCCGTTGAATAATCGTCTGCTTAGTCCTTTATATTGGTCATAATCTGTACTGTCACCATTATCAAGACCAATCAAACGCCCTGCTCCCGTAACATTAACATGTATTCTGTTATTTGCATTCTCTACTATATTTCCATTTTCATCTTCCACGGTTATTTCTACAAAAATTAAATCCGTACCATTCGCAATAAGGCTTTCTTTATCTGCATGCAAACGAATCTTCCTAGCATCTTTAAAGGACTTTCTTACATCAGTTGCAATAATTTTCCCTGTTTCATCATAGGCTATTGCTTTTAATTCACCTTTTTCATAAGGTATCTTCCACCAGGCAACAAGTTGTGTTCCATGTTCATGGTCAAATTCATGGGTACCTATTGTAATACCATTTAATTGTAGCTCAATCTTAGGTGCATTGGAGCATACTCCAACATCAATCATTTGACCTTTATTAAAATCCCAATAAGAAGGGATAATATGAACCATTGGCTTTGTCTTGTAGTCTGTCCATGCTGCTTGATAAATGTAATACGAATCTTTCTTAAATGTAGCAGTATCAATTTGACCAAAATAGGAGTTCTTGGTATGATATGGTGTAGGTTCTCCTATATAATCAAATCCAGTCCATATAAATTGACCAAGAGAAAAAGGTGTATCTCTTTCTGCCAAAATACAGCTTTCTGCTGATTTAGCTCCCCAGCTCGTTGGACTATTCCCAAGAGCAGAACATTGTTCATCATCATCAGCAAGAATAGATTTTTCACGTGGGAAATGGTAAATTCCTCTACTCTGTACTACAGCACCCGTTTCACTACCGTAAATAACCCAATCGTGATGTTCCTCATGATGTCTCTTATAATATTTTTCTCCATAATTGTATCCAACTACCTTAACAATATCAGCACATTTTTGAGCATTTTCCCAAGGCATATAATTAGATGCTATAGTAACCTTCCCATTTTCTTTAGGGTCATACTTTCGTACAAGATCCACAAGCATCTTTGTTAATTCTTGTCCTCTCTCATTGGCATGAGTATCATAAATCTCATTTCCAATACTCCACATAAGCAAACTGGGGTGATTCCTATCCCGCATTACCCAACTTCTTACATCAATATGAGCCCAATTTTTAAAAAATCTTGAATAATCATAACGTGTTTTTGGTATTTCCCATACATCAAAAGCTTCTGATACTACAAAAAACCCCATCTCATCTGCTAAATCCATAAACTCTGGTGCAGGCATATTGTGAGCTGTTCGTATAGCGTTAACACCCATCTCTTTCAATATCTTAAATCTTCTTTTTAGGGCAGTTTTATTAAAGGCAGCCCCCAAGGCTCCTAAATCATGGTGTTCACAAACTCCCTTCAGTTTCATCTTTCTACCATTTACAAGTAAACCCTGCTGAGGATCAAGTATAATTTTACGAAAACCGATATTTTGAGCTATGTATTCTATTTTTTCTATGCTTTCCTTTGAATCTTTATCTGACTTAACCAAGTATAATTCAGTTATAAGCTTATAAAGATTAGGCTCTTCCGGACTCCACAACAAAGGATTTTTTACAAAAATAGTTTGAACATTATGTGTAACATAATTACTCGCTTTAACAACACTCTTTGAAGCAGCAAAAACTTGACCCTCATACGTAATAGTGTGAGTGAGTAGACTGTCTTCATAACTGACCAATTCTGTGTCTATTTCCACTAACCATCTATCATCTTCTTGTTTAGTTGTTACATAAATTCCATTTGTTACGATATGTTGATTCTCATCCCTAATTTTTAGCCATACGTTTCTATATATACCTGCACCCGTATACCATCTACTGTTGGGGTTTTGATACACTACCTTTACAAGAATTTCGTTTTCACCATCTACTAATGAATCTGTAATATTATATTCAAAAGAAGAATAACCATATTTCCATTCTCCTACAAACTGCTTATTTACATATATGGAAGAATCCATATAAACTCCATCAAAACATAAGAGAATCTGCTTTCCTTCTTCTTTAGCACATGTAAATTTCTTACGATACCAGCCTATACTGTTTTCATAAAGATTTAACGTATTATATATAAGCCAATCATGGGGTATATCAATTGGCTCAAATTTCAAAGTAGTACTATCTGCTTCTAAGCTGCTCTTAGCAAATTCCCAACCATCATTAAAAAGTATTTTCTTATTCATTTTTCTACAACCACCCCCTAAATCTTTTGCCGCCGCAGCCACACCTATACCTATATAAAAGTAACTCTTATACATGCTTTTTTAGAAGGAATTCCCTAAAGCTTCTTTACGTTTCTAAGTTAAACTATTAAAATGTTTTAAAAAGTAACTGTCTGTAAAATTTATTTTCCAAATCTCCAATTTCGACACCCGCTTCTATAGGAAAATAGTTTTTATAAAATTATTACAAGTTTACGCTTCCGTTTTTATTACATTGATTCAAAAAAAATCCTCACTTTTTTGATCGCCTTTTATTTGAAATTCACAGCTTTGGAGTAAAACTACTCCAAAGCTGTGAATAGATTTAATAATTGATCATTTGCGTTATTTTAACATATCTTTAGTGCTTTTATATACTTCATTTGTCAACTGCGTAAGTTTATCTGCACCTTTTGCTCTACATTGTTGCACGTAATTGTCCCAGTCTTTTTCCAGTGACGCTTGACCTAATATAAATTTCAATGTCATTTGTTCTACATAATCCATTAATGGCTGGCTTATCATATTAGCTTGTTCCCTTTGAACTTCATCAAACAATACTGGTGGAGCTGGCGGTAATAATTCTCTCGTTTTATCCAATTCTTCTGCAAATTTTCTGTCCTCATCACTCATGTAAGAATATGCCAACTCCTTTGGACCACCATACATCAAAATAAACACACCATTACCAAAGCCAAAATCCTTTCTTAAATCTTTGGTACCATTAGGATTAAGACCCAAGAAGCCGGCAGTCACATCAGGCATTAATTCAAATTTACCATCCACCTTTTTATAAGTTACTCCTTCTACACCCCATTTTGTCAAAGTTTGTCCTTCCTCGCTATACCACAGCCAATCTATAAATTTTAACATCTCATGGAAATTAGGATTTTTTAAAGCATTTTTTGAAATCATTATACCGTTTTCAAGTCTGCCTCCTGCAACAACTGCTCCTTTAGGTCCTGCTGGTGGTAAAATTTTTACAACTTTAAATGCATCCTCACCCATGGTTTCCTTCATCTTATTTCGTAAATTAACTAATTCTTGAGAATTAGTACTTATCACAAATGATTTACCAGTAACAAACTTTTGAATAGCTTGGTCGTCATTTTGAGTAAAGCTTTCAGGATCCATTAAACCTTCTTTAACCAGCTTATTAAAATAACTTAACATATTTTTGTAATCATCTGTAATAGGATAAAAACCAAATTCGTCTTTATCTCTATAATAGTACATCCCATTTCCAGCTCCCCATCCTGCTTGAACACCAAATGTAGGAGCTGCTACATTAAGTAAACTCTTACCTTGCCACCTATCAGAAAATGGAATTATATTAGGATAAATTTCCTTCAATTTTTTTAAAGCATCGTAAAGTTCATCCCAGCTATTTGGTACAGGAATATTATTCTTTTCAAAGATATCTAGTCTAATAGCTAAAGAATAGTCCTGGACAAATATCTCATGTAATCCAGGTAAAACATAAAATTTCCCATCTTTTTGCTTTAATGTATTTAGATCATCTTGTAGATTCCATTCCTTTATTTGCCTTGAAAAATTAGGCATTTCATCTATATAATCGCTAATTGGTAATATGGCACCTGATGGAATAAAAGGTACTTCTTGTCCAGGATAGGTCTTGGGTATAATTTCTGGTGCCTCCCCTGTGCTTATTAAAAGGCTCCTTTTTTGGTCATAGTCACTCATTGGTACTACAGTAAGCTTTAATGATACATTTGTCATGTCTTTTATAGCTTTCCATAAAAGCCAATCTTCTTTGTAAGGATAAGCTGGATGTTCGCTATAAAGCATTGTAAACTCTAAGGGTTTTTCAGAGTAAAAATGCTTATTTTCTGGATCAGAAGAGTTTGTATTCTGTGCAGCTTGTTGAGTTTCCTTCTGTTGAGTTTCAGATGAATTTTTAGAGCTACAGCCTGCAAATAAAGTAGTTAACAGAGAAAGCACAAGAATTGTAACTATTAAAATCTTAAACTTCCTGCTCATTTTCCTTCCCCCTTCTAATAGTTTATAAAATTTTAAAAGCTTAGTGCTTATTAACTTTCTAATAGACTAATTTATCCCCCCCTTCTAAAAATAACTGCAAGGCTAAATTATCCTTTTAGAGAGCCAATCATTACACCTTTTACAAAGTATTTTTGTAAGAATGGATAAACCATAATTATTGGTAGAGCAGTTAATATCATAGCAGCAGATTTTACAGTAGCTTCAATCTGTTCTAAGTCACCAATATTGGAACCACTGCTAACTGCTGTCTGCTGTGCGCCAGCAATTATGTTTCTTAAATACAAAGCTGCAGGGAATAATTCTCTTTTATCAAGATATATAAAAGGACCAAACCAATTATTCCACATACCAACTGCATAGAATAATGTCATAGCAGCCATCATAGGCATTGATAGTGGAAGCACAATATGAAGTAATATTCCATAAGTATTCATTCCATCAATTGCGGCAGCTTCTTCTAGTTCTACGGGTAGCCCCTCAAAAAATGTTTTCATGACTATTACATAATAGGTGTTTATTGCACCAGGTATTACAACTGCCCATATAGTATTTCTCATACCTAAAGCATTTACCAATAAATAGGTAGGAATTAACCCCCCACTAAAAAACATTGTAAATACTACTAAACCTAAAATTATTCCTCTTCCTTTTAAATGCTTTTTAGAAAGGGGATATGCCAAAAGAGTAGATAAAAACAATGATATAAAAGTTCCAACAAGAGTATATACGATTGTATTTTTGTAGCTTATCCAGAAAAGTTTTTCTGACAAAAGCACCTGATAAGTTTTCATAGTAAATCCCTTAGGCAAAAGTGTAATTTCTCCTGCATATACATATTTTTCACTACTAAAAGAAATGGCAGTTAAATACAAAAAGGGGTACAATGTAGCTATTATTACAATAATCATAATTATAATATTCATAATATTAAATATTTTTTCTCCTCTTGAAACTTTCAAAATTGCATCCTCCTCACCACAAACTTGTTTCAGTCAATCTTTTAGAAATATAATTTGCTGTACCTAATAATATCAGCCCTATTATTGACTCGAACATGCCAATTGCAGCTGCATAACTAAAGTTATTCATTTCCAGCCCCATTCTATATAGATATGTTGAAATAACGTCAGCCGTTTCATAAGTTAATGGATTATAAAGTAAAAGAATTTTTTCAAAAGCAGAATTCATTAGGTTACCTATATTTAATATTAAAAGAATCATTATAGTTGGCATAATTCCTGGGATAGTTATATATCTTATTTGTTGCCATTTATTCGCACCATCAATTATTGCTGCTTCATATAATTCAGGGTTTATATTTGATAATGCCGCAAGATAGATTATTGCTCCCCATCCCATTCCCTGCCAAATTCCTGAAACAATATAAATGGTTCTAAACCATGCAGCTTCTGCCAAAAAATTTATAGTCTTACCTGTAAAATGTTTAAGAATTATATTAACTACACCTGTAGAGGGTGAAAGTAATTCCATTATCATTCCCGCAACAATAACAACAGAAATGAAATGCGGTAAATAGGAAACAGTTTGAACAAAACGTTTAAATAATTGATTTCGAAGTTCATTAAGTAACAATGCAAATATTATTGGAAAAGGAAAGCTTATAACCAAATATTCCACATTTAATATTATTGTATTTTTTAATACCTTCCAGAAAGTTGGATCTGTTAAAAACATCTTGAAATATCTCAAGCCAACCCATTCACTTCCATATACCGGACCACCAGGATAATATTTTCTAAATGCAATAATATTACCATACATAGGAATATATCTAAAAATCAAATAATGTGCTAAAGGTAAAATTAGCAGACTATATAACTGCCAATCTTTTCTAATTGCCTTTAAAGTCTTCTTAAAATTACTTTTTTCATTCATAGATGGTAACTCTATGAACTCCTTGTTTGTAACCTCAACATTCATAATATATCTTCCTCTCCTTTTTTAATTTATCTTTGTAAGTTTCTGGATGTCTAGTAGAACATTATTCATTTTCTTAACGTTTTCTAAAATAGTTTATTGTCTCAACAAACTATATGTATATATATTCGACGTTTTCAAAAAAAATCCTTCTAATCTATTAAACTTTTTCATGGAATTTTTTAGTATCAAGTCGGAATCCGACATACGCTTATCCTCTCATTTTATTAATAGCCTCCCACAAACCGTTTAAATACGCTATTCCTAATGCTCTATCATACAAACCATATCCTGGTCTTGCTTTTTCGCCCCATATCATTCTGCCATGGTCTGGCCGCATATATCCATCAAATCCTATATCATAATAAGCTTTCATTATTTTAAACATATCAAAGGAACCGTCTGATGAAAGGTGTGATGTTTCATGAAAAGCCCTTTCTGATACAATCTTTATATTTCTTACATGAGCAAAATGTATTCTTCCTTTCTTACCAAAATATCTTATTAACTCAGGTATATTGTTTTCTGGATTAGCTCCTAATGAACCACTGCAAAGTGTTAACCCATTATATGGACTGTCAACAAGATTAATTATCTTTTCTAAATTTTCTTTATTTGTCACTATCCTTGGCAATCCAAATGCAGACCATGGTGGATCATCAGGATGAATAGCCATTTTTACATCGTATTTTTCACAAACAGGGATGACATTTTCAAGAAAATATTTTAGATTATCAAATAGTTTCTCTTCATCCATATCTTGGTATAATTCAAATAGTCTTTTTAATTCTTTTAGTCTATAAGGCTCCCACCCGGGAAGCGAATATCCTCTTGAGCCAGACTCCATTTCTTGTACCAATTTAATTGGATCTAAATCTTTAATTATTCTATCATCATATGCCATTACTTCTGAACCATCTGTCAATTTTTTTGATAAGTCTGTTCGTATCCAATCGAATACAGGCATAAAATTGTAACATAATACCTTTATACCAGCTAATCCTAAATTTTTTATTGTTTCTTTGTAATTTTCTATATATCTGTCTCTCGAGGGTAGGCCTAGCTTGATATCTTCATGAACATTAACACTCTCTATTACTTCGAGTTCTAGTCCAAAAGCTTCAACCTTTCTTTTTAAATCAAGTATTCTTTCTAAAGGCCACACTTCTCCTACAGGTATGTCAAATAATGCTCCAACTACACCAGTTACTCCTGGTATCTGTCGTATTTGCTCTAACGTGACGCTATCGTCATTTTCTCCAAACCATCTAAATACCATCTTCAAAGCTATCAGCTCCTTTTATAAATGCTGTAACTTGCTATCTTTCTATATGGACCATATTCCCTCTGAAAATTTCAACTTCCTCCATGGTAGGTAATCCTTCCATATCACCCTTTGTAGAAACTACAATAGCTCCAACATCATTAGCTAATCTCAGACATTCTTTTAATTCCCAACCACGCAGCAACCCCACTATAAATCCTGCATCAAATCCATCACCAGCTCCCACAGGGTCTACCTCTTTAACTTTAGAACTGGATTGATAAATAGTTTGTTCTTGTGTTACAAGCATTGCACCCTTATCACCTAATTTCAATGCTACAATTTTTGCACCCATATCTAAAAACTTTTTTGCTATACTTTCAGGTTCCGTTATCCCAAATAACATCTTACCTTCCTCTAACCCCGGCAATACAATATCTGCATATTGTGCAATATCTAAAAGTACTTTTTTATATTCATTATCTTTCCAAAGTTTCAATCTTATGTTGGGATCAAAAGATATTGTAATATTATGAGATTTTGCTATTTCTATTGCTTTGTATACCGTGGCACGACAGGTATCTGACAAAGCAGGTGTTATACCTGTTATATGCAATATTTTGGCTGAAGCTATATACCCTTCGTCCAAATCCTCTGGCACCATAAAACTAGCTGCAGAACCTTTCCTATAATAATACACATTTGTAATTATTGAGTTTCTTTTTTCCTTAAAGTATATTCCTGTAGGGTGGTCTTCATCAATTTTTACTCCTGATACATCTACGCCCTCACTCTTTAAATTTTTAATTATGAAATTGCCAAAAGGGTCTTTACCTACTCTACTTATCCATCCTACATCAAACCCAAGCCTTCTTACACCAATAGCAAAATTTGCCTCAGCACCTCCCAATCCTTTTTTGAATGAAGTGGCATATTCTAACGGAATATATTCTTCTGCAGTAAATACAACCATGGCTTCTCCTAATGTTACAACTGTTGGCATGTTTATTCTCTCCTTTTGCCATTTTATGAATTATTCACATTCTAGATATTTTCTTAGTGTTTTCCTTACTGCTCCAGGGCCAGCAATTAGTTCTTTAAAGTAGTTCTCTATTTTTTCTCCCAATCCTACTTCATAGAGATTTAATCCAAAAATGTGCTTATTTGAAAGAACAGGTCTTAAATTGTCTTTTACTGACTCTATATCTCCTAATTTTATATTTGAAACGTGGGATTTTAAATCTTCTAATAAGGGGTCTGGACTCAATGTCATTGGTCTTCCTTCATCATCTACACCCATTAAGTATCTACACCATCCTGCTATGACAAGTGGAATGTATTTTAAATCTGTAACGTTTAAGTCTTCTCTTTGCTCGTAAGATTTTATCGTCTCTCCAAATCTTATTGCCATTTTTTGTGATGTGTCTGTAGCAATTCTTTGCGGTGTATCCGGCATATATGGATTTGGAAATCTTATTTCTATTACTTCTCTCAAGAATTCTTTTGGGTCCAATACACCCGGATGAACTACAACTGGAAGCCCTTCGTCATACCCTATTTTTTCAACTAGTTTTTTTAAACAGGGGTCTTCCATTTCTTCGGCTATTGTGCTATAGTTTAACAAACAACCAAAAATCGCTAATGTTGTATGCAAAGGATTTAAACAGGTTGTCACTTTCATTCTCTCTACTTTTTCTACTGTTTCTTTATCTGTAAAAATTACTCCTGCCTCTTCTAATGGAGGCCTTCCATTAGGGAATTTGTCTTCTATTACTAAGTAATGTATTTTTTCTGCGTTAACAAAAGGTGCTATTACAGTATTTTTATTTGTCTTAATTATATCCATTTTTTCTAAGCCGAGGCCTTCTAATTTTTTCTTTACTTCTTCTGAAGGCCTTGGCACTATTTTGTCTATCATAGTTAAGGGGAAAGATACTTTTGATGGATTTGTAAGATAATCTAAAAATTTTTCTTCAATCATTCCTTTTTTTATCCATTCTTCTGTGATTGTTTTCACTGATCCGAAAAGTCTTTCTCCATTTCCTGAGAAGTTATCTAGACTTACAAGTGCAATAGGATATTTCCCTTTTAAATATCTTTCATAGACTAGTGAGGTAATTTTTGAAATGATGTTTCTAGGTTTTTCTGGCCCTTTTTGTATGTCTTCTTTTACTTCTTTGATGTATTCTCCTGAAAAGTCTTTTAGGTTGTAGGCTTTTTCAGTTATTGTAAAGCTTGCTATCTGTAAGGAGGGATTTGTAAATATGTTCTTGAGTTTTGTCCAATCTTGACTCCACGGATCTGCTAATATTTTGTCACTTATACTGCCTATTACCTCCGTTTCGAGAGTGCCATCAGCGTGCATAATCACCAATAGGCTTAAATTGTCATAAGGAATGTATACTTTTTCAATTATCTCATAATCGTAAGATTCTATAGCAATTATTCCTGTCTCCGTAAGACCTTTGTCCAAAAGATCTTGCTGTAACAATGCGATAAATCCTCTAAAAATGTTTCCTGCACCAAAGTGTAACCATGTGGGATTTTGTTTGGTTTTCTCTGCTATTTTTTCTACATCATAGTTTGGAAGCTTTATACCTGCATGGCGCCATCTGTCAATGTCCTTGATGCCATCTCTGGTTAAAAGCATTAAAATTTTCCTCCTCTATCATATAGATATTCTTTTACAATAGCATAGCGCTTATTAACAAAGAACGATATTATTTAAACAATTTTCCTTTAACTCATATTTTTGCATTTATCTAAGTTAAATATTTTATATCTTCATTTGTGCTTTCACTCTTTTTACTTCTTTGACATATTCCTCTGCCGTTTTTTCGATTAATTCATAATTTTCCTCTTCTTGACCCTTTGTTAAATTGCTTCCCACACCTACTGCAACTGCTCCGGCTTTTATCCAATCTTTTAAATTATTTAGGTTTACTCCTCCTGTTGGTATAAAGTCAGCTTGTGGAATAGGTCCTTTAAATGCTTTTATCGCTTGGAGCCCCATAATTTCACCAGGAAATAATTTCATTATATCTACTCCATATTCTAATGCCTTAATTATATCTTTTACTGACGATATACCAGGAATAACAGGTATTTTATATATGTTACACAGTTTTATAATTTCAATATCAAGATGCGGGCTTACAATAAAACGAGCACCTGAGAGTATGGAAAGTCTTGACGTTTCTCTATCAAGAACTGTTCCAGCTCCTATGATAATATCTTGGCTTTTATATTTCTCTGATAATTCTTTAATAATATCTATGGAACCCGGCACGGTCATTGTAATTTCCAATATTTTTATACCACCTTTTTTTAAAGCCTCTGCAACTTTTATAGCTTTCTCTTTCGTTTCAGACCTTATTACTGCTATAATACCTTCCTGCATAATTGTCTCTAACACTTCCCACTTATTCATACTCATATTGTTTCGCCATCCCTTTTAGAGAAATTATTATAATTTTATAGAAAACTAGATAATTCCCACATACTCTTTGGCATTATTAAATGAAATATCCTGAACTATCTTGCCCAGCAGTTCTATATCATTTGGAACTTCTCCATTTTCTACCCATTCACCAAGCAAATTGCAAAGAATTCGTCTAAAATATTCATGCCGTGTGTAGGATAAAAAGCTTCTTGAGTCTGTCACCATCCCAATAAACCGGCTTAATAAACCTGTGTTTGCAAGTGCTTTCATCTGCTCTATCATGCCATCCTTGTTGTCATTAAACCACCATGCAGTGCCAAATTGCATTTTCCCTGCTATTTTCCCGCCTTGAAAGTTTCCTATCATTGTTGCTATTACATAGTTTGCTGCAGGGTTTAATGTGTATAAAATAGTTTTTGGCAAAGAATCCTCTACTTCAAGAGCGTCTAAAAGTCTTGCTAAAGGATATGCAATTGCAAAATCGCTTATTGAGTCATACCCTGTGTCTGGTCCAAGTACTTTATACATTTTTGTATTGTTGTTCCTCATTGCTCCAATGTGTAATTGCATCACCCATTTTAATTCAGCATATTTTTTGCCTAAAAATATTAAGGTGTAAGTTTTGAAACTATCTATTTCTTCTTTTGTTAAATGCTGTCTTATTAATGCTTTTTTAAATATTTTCTCTACTTCTTGTTTTGATGATTTTTGATAAAATACGTAATCTAAAGCATGGTCTGAGATTCTGCATCCTACTGTGTGAAAAAATTCTATCCTCTTTTCAAGGGCTTGTAAAAAGTCCTCGTAATTATTTATTTCTTTTCCTGTGACTTCTTCTAATTTTTTTAGCCATGGAATAAAATCTTCTTTTTCAATTCCTAAACCTTTATCTGGACGAAATGCAGGTAAAACTTTTACATCAAATTCGTTTTGTTCTTTTAGCTTAATATGGTATTCTAATGAGTCCGTCGGGTCATCTGTTGTTATTATGATTTTGACATTTGATTTTTTTATTATGTTCCTTACGTTAAAGTCATCATGATTTATAACTTCATTCGCTCTTTCCCAAATGGATTTTGCTGTTTTTTCATTTAAAAGGTCATATATTCCAAAATATCTTTGTAATTCTAAATGAGTCCAATGGTAAACTGGATTCCCTATTGCCATGGGTATTGTTTTGGCATATGCCATAAATTTATCGTAATCATCAGCATTTCCTGTAATATATTTTTCATCTATTCCATTAGCTCTCATAAGTCTCCACTTGTAGTGGTCACCATATAGCCATATTTCAGTGATGTTTTTAAATCTTTTATTTTCATATATTTCTTTTGGACTTAAATGGCAATGAAAGTCATAAATTGGCATGTTTCTGGCATATTGGTGATACAGCGTTACTGCTATATCATTTGTGAGTAAAAAGTTTTCATCCATAAAGTTTTTCATCTTTTATCCCTTCTCTTTTTTATTATTCTATTTTTATTGCACTATTTTGAGCTTTTAAAGCAAGTTCAATTGTCCTAAAAATATGTGCCTGAGACATTGCATTTTCTGTCCTATTTAAACAATCCAATATTAACTCCCCAAAGAAAGGAAAACCTACTTTACCTTTTACATGAAAATATCGCTCTCCATCCTTATTAGCAATATAAACATGATCTCCTGTTCCTTCTCTAGCTACATCTATATACTTCCTCACCTCAACATACCCTTCTGTTCCCAAAATAAATAATCGTCCATCTCCCCACGTACCAAGACCATCAGGAGTAAACCAATCAACTCTGAAATATCCAGTAGCTCCATTATCACCAACTAATAAAACATCGCCAAAATCTTCAAAGTTAGAATATTGTTTATGATTATAATTCGCAACTCTCGCTATTTGAACTTCTGCATCCTTTGCGCCAGTATAATATAAAAATTGTTCTATTTGATGGCTTCCTATATCACACAAAATGCCACCATATTTTTCTTTGTCGTAAAACCAATCAGGTCTTCCCTTCCCCTCACGATGAGGTCCCATGCCAATTACTTGCAACACTCTCCCTATAGCACCTTGTTTTACTAGTTGTCCTGCAAATACAGCTCCTTCATTGTGCAAGCGTTCACCATAATACACTGCATATTTCCTTTTTGTTTCCTTAACTTTCTTTTTAGCTCGTTCAAGTTGCTCCATAGTAGTTAATGGAGGTTTATCAGCAAAATAATCTTTTCCTGCTTCCATTACTCTTAAACCCAGACTACATCTCTCAGAAGGTATTGCTGCACTTGCAACTAAATGTACTGAATCATCCTCTAATATTTCATCCTCACTACGTGCCTTTTTAACCTGAGGATATGCTCTGCAAAAAGCTTCGACTTTTACAGTGTCTAGATCATAAACCCATTTTAGTTGTGCTCCCGCTTCTATTAAACCTTTGGTCATTCCATAAATATGTCCATGATCCAAACCTATTGCAGCGAAAATAAAATCTCCTTCATTGCATACTTTCCTTGCCTGGCTTTCTGGCATATAATACATGCCACTTTCTTTGCTCATTAATAAAATCCTCCTCTTATATATGCAAAATACACCAATCCTTTACCTCATATAATTCTTCCGAATGTTATGTTTTCATCATCAAAATTTTCAATAAAAGTTTTCTTTTTATAAAAATAAGGAACATTAGCCCTTATACCTAACACAGTATAAAAAGGATCTCTTTCAGAAAGAGGAAGCTTTACGGGTTGTTCAGTGCTTGCAGACTCATAAATAGCAGTTATAAGCTCTAGTGCATTTCTCCCATCCTTTCCTGAAACCAATACATCCTGTTTCATTTCTATAGCATTCAAAACATCATTTATCTGAGCAGTATGGCCCTTATATTTAAGGTCAGGAAGTTTATTGTAAAAATCCTGCAATTCTTTTTCTAATTTTTCATCTCTTCCAGCTGGAAATCCATTACTCGACGGAATAGAAGCATAGACCTTCCATGGAGCAGAAATTCTTGCTTTTTTACCTTGAAGAACAATTTGCTGTTCTTCTCCATGATGAATAACTGAACTGGTAATTTGTCCAACAGCTCCATTTTTATATTTAAGTATTGCAATTGAAATATCCTCTACTTCTGCATTTTCATGCGCAACATTGTTCATTACTGCCTGAACTTCTTCTGGCATTCCCATTAGCCAAAGCAACATGTCAATATGATGGATAGCATGATTTAAGGTGCATCCACCACCTTCTCTTTCCCATGTTCCTCTCCACCATAAATCGTAATAAGAATAGCCTCTCCACCAAAGTGAATCTACTTGAGCATGCACAATATCTCCTGCTAAACCAGAATCAACAACATGTTTTAATTTCATAAATTGCGTTGTAAAGCGATTTTGTGCCACAACTGAAAGTAATTTATTATTCTTTTCTGACGCTTTGATCATCTTATCACATTCTTCAAGAGATGATGCCATTGGTTTTTCAACTAATACATGTTTTCCAGTATTTAATGCATTTACTGCTATTTCAGCATGTGTATAAGGTGGCGTACATATATCTATCAAATCTATATCATTTCTCTCTAATACTTTTTTATAATCGTCATATACGTCGGCATCTTCAAGATTAAATCTTTCTTTTTTATCTCTTGCTTTCTCGGGATATATATCTGCCAGAGCAACAATTTTGCACCTATCTGAAAATTGTAGATATCCTTGAATATGCTGAGGAGAAATATTACCAGTACCAATAATTGCTACTTTTATCATTCAATTTTCCCCCTATTCTATACCAGACACATCTTTAAACGTATCTTTTAATGTATAGTATAAATTTCTATAAATTTTATAAACCTCATTATATTTATCTTTATTTTCCTCAATCGGATACACACTGTCATTGACTTTGATGAGTTCACTAGTCGCCTCCTCAACATCTTTAAATATTCCATATCCTACAGCCGCCATTATTGCTGCGCCAAAAGCTGGTCCTTCAGTTGCATTTACCATGTCTACTCTGACACCGAAAATATCTGCAAGTACTTGTCTCCACAATACGCTTTTTGCACCACCACCGCTTACTCTTACTTCATTTACCGGTATATTGAGTTCTTTTATTATCTCAAGTGAATCTCTAAGCCCAAATGCTACACCTTCAAGTATTGCTCTTGTTATATGCCCTCTATTGTGTGTCATGTTTAATCCTATAAAACTTCCTCTTGCGTAGGGGTCACTGTATGGAGTTCTTTCCCCCATTAGATAGGGTAAAAATATTAGTCCGCCACTGGCTGGTGTTACTTTTCCTGCTTCTTCTAAAAGCTTTTCATATGTTATAGAAGAACCATTAAAGTTAATTATGTTATCTATCCACCATTTTAAACAAGCGGCTGCTGAGAGCATTACTCCCATTACATGCCATTTGCCATTAGCATGACAGAAAGAGTGTAATCTGTTTTCTTCATCTACTACATATTTGTCTTGACTTGCAAATACAACTCCTGAAGTGCCAAGTGCAACTGATACTATGCCACTTTTTACTGTTCCTGTCCCTACTGCTCCACTGGCTTGGTCTCCTCCTCCGCCTACAACTATTGTTCCTTCTTTTAATCCTGTTAAATCAGCTACGTCTTTTGTGACATATCCAGTTACCTCCGTAGATTCATAACATTTTGGCATCCAATTATAAGGTATGTCTAATGCATCTAGCATGTCTTTTGACCATTTTCTATTTTCTACATCAAATAACAATGTACCTGATGCGTCTGATACATCTGTTGCATATTCATTTGTCAATTTAAATCTGATGTAATCTTTAGGCAAAAGTATATGATGAATCTTTTTATATACATCAGGGCGATGTTTTCTTACCCATAATATCTTTGGGGCTGTAAATCCGGTTAAAGCTTTGTTCCCTGTGTATTTTGTCAATCTTTCTTTACCTAATGTTTGGGTAATATAATCACATTCCTCTTGCGTTCTTTGGTCATTCCAAAGTATAGCAGGCAATAGTACATTGTTGTTCTCATCTAAAAGCACAAGGCCATGCATTTGTCCACTTAGCCCTATGCCTTTTATATCATCATTTTTTACACCAGTTTTAATTATTAACTCACGTATGCCATCTTTTGTGGCATTCCACCAATCTTCAGGGTTTTGTTCTGACCAGCCTGGCTGAGGGTAATATACTGGATATTCTTTTGATGTGCTTCCTATTACATTTCCATTTTCCTCTACTAAAATTATCTTTACAGCTGATGTACCCAAATCTATCCCAAGAAAATACATATTTTAGCCCTCCGTCATTCACTAAATAAATACTGATTTAATATTGACTCCAGTAGTTCCTGCTTGCCTGATTTGTTCTCAATTTTTGGATTGTTTAATGCGTATTCTTCAAGAGTTTTAAAATTCGCTTTCCCACTTACTATCTCTGCTCCTATGCCTTCTCGATAACTTTTGTATCTTTCTTCTATAAATCTATCAAATACACCATCTTTAACAAGCTTATAGGCTACTTTGAATCCTTTTGCAAATGCATCCATACCCGCTATATGCCCTAAAAATAAATCTTCTGGCTCAAAGGAGGCACGCCTTACTTTCGCATCGAAGTTAAGTCCACCTTTGTTAAAACCTCCCATCTTTATGACTTCGTACATCGCAAGGGTTGTCATTCGTATGTCTGTTGGATATTGGTCTGTATCCCATCCTAAAAGCATATCTCCCATATTTGCATCTATAGAGCCTAATATGTTGTTAATCCTTGCATATCTTAATTCATGTTGAAAGTCATGTCCTGCAAGTGTCGCATGGTTCGCTTCTATGTTTAATTTGAAGTATTTATCAAGGTCGTACTTCTTTAAAAATGCATGTACACTTGCTGCATCAAAATCATATTGGTGTTTTGTCGGTTCTTTAGGTTTTGGCTCAATCAAAAACTGCCCTTCAAATCCTATCTCTTGTGCATATTCTACTGCCATGTGCAAAAATCTTGCTAAGTTATCAAGTTCCAATTCCATATCTGTGTTAAGTAATGTTTCATATCCTTCTCTCCCACCCCAAAATACATAGTTCTGTCCTCCAAGTTCTTTTGTTATCTCAAGTGCTTTTTTTACTTGCGCTGCTGCATATGCAAATACATCTGCATTACAGGAAGTAGCTGCTCCATGTACAAATCTCGGATTTGAAAAAAGATTCGCTGTGCCCCATAATACTTTTGTTTTGCTCGTCTTTAAGTAGTCTTTTATCATTGCAACTATTGTATCTAAATTTTTGTTCGTCTCCCTTAATGTCTCTCCTTCCGGAGCTATATCTCTGTCATGGAAACAGAAAAATGGTACGTCGAGTTTTTCAAATAGTTCAAAGGCTGCTTCTACTCTCGCTTTGGCAATATCCATAGGGTCAGTAAAATGGTCCCATGGCCTTTGCATTGTAGGTGCTCCAAATGGATCTGTCCCATTGGCTGTAAATGTGTGCCAGTACGCTACTGAAAAACGCAAGTGTTCTTTTAAAGGTTTTCCGTCTATTATTTCATCTGGATTGTAAAATTTAAATGCATATGGATTGTTTGATTTTGGTCCTTCATATTTTATTTGTGGTACATTTTTGAAGTATTCCATGTCATTTTCCTCCTTTTTGAAAATATAATTATTTAAAACTTTGCTCCAAGTGCCATGCAATATATGCTTCCATTGTCTCATTTGAAAGCTCCGTGTGGTATCCTGCAGGATCGAATCTTGTAGCAGCAGGGCCAAATGCCCATATTCCGACACTGTTTTTTAATTTTCTTTTCATTTATATAACCACCCCAATAGTTTATTGATTCAACAAACTTATATTATATATATTCGACGTATATTAAAAAAATCCTCCTTTTTGAGTAAAAAAATAAAAAAAATAAAGCCACGGAGTGACATATACTCCAATGGCTTTATTTTTCTACAATTCTTCCTATATCCTATGTTTTTATCTCAAATCTTTTAATATCTGTATTTTTCCCGCAAACAGCTAATACATCACCTTCATTAATCTCATAGTCCGGCCCTGGTGATACAATGATTTCATCATTAAATTTTTTTACCGCTACGACATTTAATCCATATTTTTCTCTCACGTTTATTTCCTTTAACGTTTTGCCAAACCATTCTTCAATTGGAAGAATTTCTGCTATGCTGTATTCCTTAGAAAACTCAATAAGGTCTATTAAATTGCTAGAAAAAACATTTCTGGCAACCCTTATGCCCATATCTTTTTCAGGCATAACAACCCTGTCTGCTCCAACCTTATAAAGAACCCTCGCGTGTAATTCATTGTGAGCTTTTGCTATTACGTATTTTACTCCCAATTCTTTCACAAGCATTGTTACCATAATGCTTGATTCCATGTTCTTTCCTATAGCAACTATAGCCACATCAAAATTTTTCACACCTAGGGACTTAAGTACATTTTCATCAGTAGCATCAGCCCTCACTGCATGTGTAACCAAGCCATTCATAGCTTGCACCAATTCTTCATCTTCATCTATAACCAGTACGTCATTGCCCATTTCATATAAAGTCTTAGCCAAACTTATGCCAAAGCTTCCTAACCCAATAACAACGAATTGTTTCATCGTCCCACCTCTATTTAACCCACCATAATTTTTTCTTCAGCATATTTTATTATAGGTTTAGGCCTTCTCTGCCTTTTTGCCAATGCCAGCGCCAATGTTAAAGGACCAACTCTGCCAGTATACATTGTAAATATTATAATAATTCTGCCAACTGTACTCAATTCGGGGGTAAGCCCAAGTGATAGTCCTACAGTTCCAAAAGCTGAAGTCGTCTCGTATAATACAGTCAAAAAGTTGGATGTTTCAGTAATAGATAAAACCATAGTCACGGAGAAAATAATAAAAACACTTATAAAAGATATAGCTACAGCTTTATAGACTATGTTTCTGCTAATAGTGCGCTTATAAAGTACTGTCTCTTCTTCACCTTGTATAACTGATAACACAGTATATAGTATAACCGCGAAAGTAGTTGTCTTGATGCCTCCACCTGTTCCAGCTGGAGAAGCTCCAATAAACATAAGTATTATTGTCAAAAATTTAGACGCTATAGTCATGTCAGAAAGCGATAACGTATTAAAGCCAGCTGTCCTTGGTGTCACAGCTTGAAATAATGCTGCAAGTATTTTTGTAGGAAAATCCAGTGGTCCTAATGTTTTTGGATTATTGTATTCAAATAAAAATATAAGCAGTGTACCGATGGCAATTAAAAGCAACGTGATAGTTATAACAATTTTTGAATGCAGTGTAAATTTGTTAAAATGTCTATGTTCGTATATATCAAGCAAAACGTAAAATCCTAATCCACCAAATATTATCAAACCCATTACGACCAGGTTTACCACCCAGTCAGAAACATAACCCGTTAGACTCTTAAAATTCCCCATAAGATCAAAGCCAGCATTATTAAATGCAGAAATAGAATGGAACAAGCCATAATACACTGCTTTTTTTAATCCCATCTGCGGTAAAAATCTCAAAGTCAACATAATTGCGCCAATGCTTTCAAATAAAAAAGAAACCATTAGTATATACTTGGCAAATTTCACAATGCCTCCGAGGCTATTTGTATTGAAAGCTTCTTGCATCACCAATCTCTCTTTAAAGGTTATCTTCCTACCAAGGATCAACGCGAAAAGCGTTGACATGGTCATAATACCTAAACCGCCAACTTGTATCAGCAACATTATCACTATTTGCCCAAAAACAGACCAATATGTTTTTGTGTCAACAACTACAAGGCCAGTAACACATGTAGCTGATGTAGCCGTAAAAAGCGCAGTTAAAAAATCTGTTCTCTCTCCACTTTTAGTTGCCACAGGTAGCATTAGTAATAAAGTTCCAATTAATATAATAGTCGCAAATCCTAAAGCAAGTACTTGAGTAGGTGTTAGTTTTATTTTTATTATAAAAATCACCTTCCCATGAAAAAAGCAAGAAGCCTATGGAACCACTTCTTCTTTAAAATATCTAAGTCAAATTTTCAACGCTTAAATTATAGCAGATTACTGTCATCGAGTCAATCATGCTATTTCTTTTAGTTATAAAGCCATGGAGCAACTTCTCCATGGCTTATTTTTCCCACTCTGTGTGGAATATTCCTTCTTTATCGACTCTTTCATAAGTATGAGCTCCAAAAAAGTCACGTTGGGCTTGAATAAGATTTGCAGGAAGATTTTCCTCTGTTAAAGCAAAATAATAATCAACTGCAGAATTTATTATCATGAGAGGTATTCTATAATTTCTTCCAATTTCTAGAACTTGATAGACAGAATTTAATTTATCCTTAATAAATTCTATAGACTTATCACTATGCAAAAGATTTGCATATTCTTCATTTTCTCTGATGATATCCCTCAAAAAGTCTAAAATTTTTGCTCTTATAATACAGCCTCCTTTCCAAATTCTTAATATTTCGCTAAGGTCTACTCCATAATTATATTGTTTTGAAGCTTCATAAATGAGCCATAATCCTTGTGAAAATGACATGAATACTCCAAAAAGCAGTGTCTTTTTTAAATGCTCTATCATTTCTTCTTTATTCACAGAGATTGTATTCTTTTCTTTCGAATATAATTTTGATAAAGTTTTTCTTTCTTCCTTGTAATGAGAAATAACTCTGGCCTCTACCGCCAAATTCAATGTTGGTGTAGGAACTCCTAAATCCAAAGAAGTTTGAGCAGTCCACTTTCCAGTGCCTTTTTGTTCTGCTTTATCTAAAATGTAATCTAATAAAAATCCTCCAGTTTCTTTGTCTTTATATCTCATAATTTTATAAGAAATTTCCATTAAATAAGAATCAAGTTCTTCCTGATTCCACCTTTCAAACACATCCCCTATCTCTTCATTAGTCATATTCAATATTTTCCTCATAAAATCATACACTTCAGCAATCAATTGCATAATAGCATATTCAATACCATTATGAACCATTTTTACAAAATGCCCTGCAGAATCGTTGCCCACATACGTACAACAAGGCCCATCTTCTGTTTTTGCAGCTACTTTTAAAAGTACATCTTTTATCAACTCATAAGCTTCTTTTGTTCCACCTGGCATTAAAGAAGGACCATATAATGCACCATACTCTCCACCAGAAATTCCCATGCCTAAAAATAAAATATTCTTTTCTTTTAAAACTTTTAACCTCCTGGAAGTATCCATAAAATAAGAATTCCCACTGTCAACAATAAGATCCCCTTTTTCTAAATACGATAAGAGTTCGTTTATCACATCATCTACAGGTGTTCCTGCTTTTATTATAAGTATAATTTTTCTTGGTTTTTTTAGACTTTCGACAAAATCTTTTAATGTGTAAAAAGGATAAATTTTCTCTTCTTTTACTTTCTCATCAATAAACTCTCTCGTCTTTTCCTCTGTTTTGTTAAATACAGAGACAGCATATCCATTTCTTGCAATATTCAATGCTAAATTTTGTCCCATCACCCCAAGGCCTATTAAACCAATGTCAGCTTTTATCATACATTACCTCCCATTATATAAATAGTTTACTTGCATATTTTTAAAGGCTTTGTTGAATTATACCCTTTCCCTTTTGTCCTATTCATTTCTTCTATAATTGTAACATTTAATTTTTTGTATCATTGCTTTTTCGTTAATAATTTCCAATAAATGGTTGTTATTTGCTTTCTTTATTTATATATCAACAGAAAAAATCAAATTTTCCATGGCCTACCCTCCAAAACTTCTGGATTTATTACCCCTTCAGGTATTTCTCCTCTTAAAACTTTCTCTACATCAGAAACCACTTTGTCCCCCATGCCTTTTAGGCATTCATAAGTGTATGCAGAAGTATGAGGCGTTATTATGACGCTGTCAAATGCCAAAAGAGGATGATTTTCGTCAATAGGTTCCCCTTCTATAACATCTAACCCTGCTCCTAAAACTATTCCTTCCTTTAACGCCTTAATCAAAGCCTCTGTGTCTATAAGTTCTCCTCTTGCTGTATTGACAATAAATGTACCTTTTTTCATCATGGCAAATTCTTTATGAGAAAGAATGTGATAATTGTCGCGATTTAGCGAAGCATTTAAAGAAATTATATCTGCCCTCTTTAAAAGTTCCTCTAATGTGACAGGCTCTGCTCCCCTTTTTTCTATTTCTTCCGCTGAAAGATTAGGGTCATAAGCCACTACTTTAGCACCAAACCCATATTTCAGGATTTCACAAACTCTGCTTCCAATATTTCCAATACCTATAATTCCTGCAACTTTGCCTTTTATTTCATATCCAATGAAGCTCGCTCTTTCCCCCCACTTTCCTTCTTTCACTTTAAGTGAGGCAGACCTTACTTTTTTCATAACATCTAGTAAAAGTGCAATAGCGTTTTCGGCTACAGCTTCCCTTTCTACAATGCCTTCAACTTTCGTTACAATAACTCCTTTTTCAGTAGCACTTTTAATGTCTATTGTATCATAACCTATGCCGTGACGTGTTATTAAAAGAGTTTTGTCTTTATGCTCAAAAAACTCCTTATCGTAATATGGCTTGACACTGGCAATTATTACAGAATACCCCATTAGCTTTTCCGCTAAAGCCTTCCCTCTCATATCGTGGGGAAGTTCAAATCTTTCGACTTCTCCTAATGCTTTTAACCTTTCAATATGTTCAGGAAAATGCTTGCCAAAACTGCTGGAATTTACAATGGCAATTTTAACACCCATTTTTTATGCCTCCCAAATTTAATTTACTAATGAATTACGTATTGTCTGTCATATTAAATTTTATGATGGTTCCTTAAGTCCTGATAAGGCTAAACCTGCTGCTGAATCAATGCCCTTTCATGTAAACTAAACTTGATTTACCAGCCTTACAAACTCAATAGCTTTTTCGGTTATTTTGTCAAACATGCCTTTTGCAATAAGTTCTTTATCTACTAATGCTCCGCCTAAGGATACGCCTGTTGCACCTGCTAAAATAAAATCTTTAATATTATTTTTATTAATTCCTCCCGTCACAAAAATGGGTATATGTTTGAGTGGCCCTAAAATTTCTTTTAAATATTGAGGTCCAAAAACTCCTGCAGGAAAAACTTTAATAAAATCCGCTCCTGCTTCATAACCTGTTAAAATTTCTGTCGGAGTAGTAGCGCCAGGAATAACAGGTATACCATACCTATTACATAATTTTATTACATCAAGTCTCATAACCGGTGTAAATATAAATTTTGCACCTGCTATAATAGCAGCCCTCGCAGTTTCCGCATCTAATACTGTTCCAGCACCAACAAAATATTTATTTGCTTTACTTAATTCTTTGATTACATCTATAGCACCGGGCGCTTCAACAGTTATTTCTAATGCTTCAATACCACCTTTTTTTAAGGCATCAGCTAAAGAAAACATTGTGTTTATATCACTATTTCTAATTACAGCTGTAATTTTAAGTTGTTTAAGTTTTTCAATTATTTGTTGTTTTTCCATCTTCCTACCTCCTATTTTTTAAAATTATTTTATTTCTGCCTTTTATAAAGATATTTTGGTTCCATGCCTTCTAATACGCTGATAAGTCCTTCCACTGCCATAATTCCCATCCTATCTGTCGCATCTTTGGTAGATGCTCCACAATGAGGTGTTAAAATTATATTGTCTAATTTCAATAATTTACTATCTATCGGTGGTTCTATTTCAAAAACATCTAATGCCGCTCCTGCAATTTTTTTATTTTTTAACGCGTTATATAGAGCATTCTCGTTTATAATTCCACCACGCGAAGTATTAATTATATAAGCTGTATCTTTCATAATTTCTAATTCTTCCTCATCTATAAAATGATAGGTTTCTTCTGTCAATGGTAAATGTAATGTTATAAAATCAGACTCTTCTAATAATGCTTTTTTATCAACGTATTTCATGCCTATGCTATTTGCAAACTCATAATTAGGGTACTTGTCATATGCTAATATTTTCATATCAAAACCCGTAGCTCTTTTGGCAACACATCTACCAATGGCTCCCGTCCCAATAATTCCAATTGTTTTCTTATAAATTTCGTTACCAATTATTTTTTCCCATCGGTTGTTTCTAACTATATTATCTAACTTTATGATTTCTCTGCTTAAACCCAACATTAGAGCAAAAACTAAATCTGCTACAGATTCTTTATTTGCATCAGGCGTATAAGTAATCTTTATCCCCATTCTTTCTGCTTCATCAACATCTATATTATCTACGCCAACTCCATATTTTGTTATAACTTTTAATTTTTTTGCATTTCTCAACACATTGCTTGTTATCTTATCTAAACCAACAATTATACCATCCACATCCTTAATGAGATCAATCAATTGTGATTCTTCATATGGTTGTCCGGATTCATTTTTTATAATTTCATAATCATACTTTTTTAGCATCTCAAATGGGAGATTACTACTTTTCCCAAAAGATCTTGGCGTAATCAATATTTTTTTCCTCATTCTTATTAAACCTCCCTTTATTTTTAAAGAAAGAAACCTATCTATGTGTTCTATGAATTTTATTTTTAATGACCTTGGTTTAACATTTTGTTCATGTCTATAATAGTAAAATGTAGTGTTTATTTATTTTAAACCAAATAACTTTAGGGCATCCTCTAAATCAACTCTTTTACTATCTGGAACTGTTTGAAAAAAGACTTCCACGCCAAAATTATCCGCAAGTTCCACAAGTATTTCTAACTCTTCTTTTTTCAAGCTAACACTGGGTATTATAAATTTCCTATCTTGGCTTTTAGCAATACCTCCTATATTCAATTTTTTTATTGGCAAGCCATTGGCAATTGTTTCTTTAACCGAAATTATATCCTTATAAAGTAAAATTACTCTAAATCCGTTAAACTTATCTTTTTTCCATAATGTTATCGTTTCTTCTGTACTAAGTATTTTCAGTGCTACATGAGCTGCTGAGGCAGACATCATATAAACTTGTTTCATAAACTCATCATTCGCAAGGGAATTATCAATTATAAAAATAGAATTACAATTATATCCTTTTACCCATTTGGTCATTACTTGACCATGAATTAATCTGTCATCTACTCTAGCAAACACTATTTCTCCCATTTTAATCACTCACCTTTCTTTTTTCTAGTTTATATATATCTCAAAATTCCTTGCAGAACCCAAAGATACATGAATTTTAAGGGTTCTGCAAGGATCAATAACATATATTTAAATTTAAAATCTTTATATTTTTAAAGTATACCTATTACTCCTAACACTCCAAAAATAACTACTAACCATAAAAGTGCTTGTATTATTTTCAAGCCTTTTTTGGAAAAATATAAATAAACTAATAACACAGTAAGTAAAGGCAATAACCCAGGTAGAATTTTGTCCAATATATCTTGCAACACAAACTCTTTCCCTGAAAGGCTCCATTTTAGAGGAGTACTAACTGATACATATAAAGCTGCTAAAATCCCCATCATAAATGTGCCTAAAATTGATAATCCATCAATTATACTCCTTATTCCCTTGCCACTAACTATTTCAATGGCTGCAGCTCGTCCTAACCGATACCCTAGCTGAGTAAAGTAAAATCCATAAGTAAAGGTTAAAGCCACAAATGCAATCCACGGAATTAATGCACCTAAAGCACTACCTGCTTTCGCCCAAGGAAGGAACATACCTATTAAAATATATTGAACTGTACCAGAATCTATAGCATCTCCTATACCTGCAAGTGGTCCCATTAAACCAACTTTAGTGCTATTAATTACATCCGGAGTAACAACATCCTCTCCTTTATTCTCCTCCAATGCTCTAGCCCTCGCCTCTTCTAGAGAAGCTGTAATTCCAAGTATCGTCCCACCGCCCCAAATTGCTTGAGTATTATAAAACACGAGATGTCTTTTATATGCTTCTTTTAAATCTTCACTCTTTTTATACAGTTTTCTCAAAATAGGCATCAACCCCCAAAGAAGAGAAGGGGCTATCATTCTGTCATAACTATGAGGAATTTCATTTGCATACCACCATCTAATCCAACTCAAAAGTAAATCTTTTTTCGTAATTTTACTATCAGTAGAATTAGATTGTGTACCCTTTAAATCATCCTTAGCTTCTATGTTTTCCATCATATGCCATTTACCTCCTCTTTAGATTTCTTGCCCTTCAACCTGTGAATGTGTAACAAGTACATATAGATAAGCTATTATTCCTCCTAAAATTGCGTATGTCACAGTATTGACATTAAGCGGCTTTAAAATTACAGCCATAAAATAAGCTAAAAGAAAGAACACAAGAAATTTTCTTTTTCCTATTACAGTTAGTGTTAACGCAATTCCTAATGCAGGTAGTCCTCCTCCAACAACATTTAACACATGAAATGCCTTTCCAACAGTTAATGTTTTTACTAAATCAGCTATTAGAGGTGTTCCTTTATAAAGTGCAATAAACATTAGTGGAAAGAACAGAACCAAACTTACAAGTATAGGAAGTACAATAATGCTTAAAGTTAATCCTTTTTCATTAAGCTCATCCGCATATTTATCGGTTAAACGAATGATAAATGTATTAATAAAAAATCTTAGAGAATAAAGATAAGAACCTAAAAGTCCTACAGGAACAGCTATAGCAATTGCTGCTTCTGGAGTTAGGCCTCCTAAAATAGCAACCGGTACTGCTATAGCAGTCGCTACAGCAGGTTCACTTGGCATAGCACCTCCTGGAGCAATTAAGCCCATATAAATTAATTGAATGGCAGCTGTAATAGTCATCGCTGTTGGAATATCATGCATAACTATCCCAACTATTAAGCCTGTCATCAAAGGACTAAAACGAAGCATTAATGTAGAGTAACCAAGAGCACGTGCCTCTACTATTGCTATCCATAAAGCTATCAAAGCTGCCTGTGAAATACTTAAACTCATTTGCATTTTTCATTTCCCCCTATCTCGTATAATATAATTTTGGAAATTTCTGGCTAAAACTTCAGCTTTAAGCAGAAAAATATTATCTTCTGGTATTATTGTATAACTGTTAACAAGAACTTGGAATCTCTAGCTTACCTCTGTAGAGCCTTCTTTGTTATTACTCGAGTTAGACTGTATTCCCTCCAACTGTCTGCTATTTTTTTACTCGTATGCTGTTTCACCTCTCTTTCTTCACAAACTAAGTGAATTCTTCTCAATTACCTTAATACCATCAACACCAACTTTGTATATGTTATTTATCAGTTCTTTTGTGTCACATGCATTAAGTGAAGACAGCAATTCTATAAGCATAGGCATGTTAACTCCTGTTATAACTTTTACATCGTAATTTTTCATAACATAAAGTGCAACATTAAATGGACTTCCCCCAAATAAATCCACAGCAATTATTACTTCCTTGTTCTCTCTTAGCTTTTCTCTAACAATCTTTTCAACTTCAGCTCTTAAAAGCTCGATATTATCCCCTAAATTAAGTCCCAAGGCTAGCACATTTTCCTGTTTTCCCATAATCACCTCAATTCCGTTTAATAATCCTTTCCCAAAATTTCCATGTGTAATAATTAGTACGAATTTTTCTTTCACTACTACACCTCCGCTTTGCTAATATCTTTAACTTTGAATTTTAAAATACTTCTTTGAAACTTTTTTAAAAGTTGATGTTAACTATACTTTATTTTAAATTTTTATCTGCTTCTTTATAATGCAAAAAGCATGCCAAATAGTGTACTAACTATTCAGCATGCTTTGATTAATTACACATTTAACTCTGCTACTCTATCTTTTATAATATCATATATCAGCCTTATTTCTGATGTAGGAATTTCAATTTTGTACATCTCTTCTATGACACTAAAAGAAGATTTAACGAAATTTATGAACTGTCTATGACACTGTTCAAACTCTTCTAAACTACTGTAAAACACAATGGGCTCTTTCATTACTAATCTTTCAATCATTACACTAACGTGTATATATAAGCTTATTTTTAAATCATTTGAAAACCTCACACCAATGAATCTTTCTAAATCGGAAATAGCTTTTTCAACTTGAGCAATTATTTTATCAGGATTTAATATTGTCAAATGATGTAACACATTTTGCAAAGAAAAAAGTCTGACTATCGTTTGATTGATTCGCTGAATTTTTTCAGCATCCGCAACCCCTCTTAAAACTTTACTCAATAGTACATCGCCCTTTCCAGCAATCAAATCTTCTAACGACAAATAAGGTATTTCTTTTATGCCAGGATCTGCTGTACCAATAATTAATTTAACATTAAAGTCTTTAAATATCTCGTCTTTTACACCATTACCTTTAAGTCTATTATAATCGTACGCAATTATTTCAATATCTTCATTTACAAAGCATTCTTTTAAAAGTTCTTTTATTTTTACAGCAGTTCCTATTCCCGTTATACAAGTAGCAATAATAGCATTTCTTTTATTTTTTTGCGACTTAATGAGTTTATAACTACTGCTATTTCTTTGGATTGATTCTGTAACAATTTGTTCTATAGGCTGATTTTGCATTATCTTGTTGCCAACGTCTAAAGCCAATTGAGTAGTAATATTATTAATAATTGCTATGTCTCCCTCGACAATGTCAGTCAAAGACTTGTATATCTCCTCTAAAGAACCCATATCAACCAATATAATGATTCCTTTGGAGGTATCTATATTCTTTAAATAATCTTGAACTTTTAGCATAATTTCCTGTGTTGACATCTCAATTGGCATATCAAAAGCTTCAAAAACAAACTGTCCCAAAAGCCTATTGGCGACGCTGGCTATGCTACTGGCAGTTGAATAACCATGGGCTATTATTATAGAATTTATGAGATTTGTATTGTCACTTTTATTTAAACTTTTAATATAAAGCGTAAAATAAATTACAGCTATTTGGTTGAGCTTGACGTCCAGGTTAACTTCAATAAGTTCTACCATTTTATTAGCTATTATAAACTCTTTGGGAAAAACATTTTTCAAAACTCTGTATACCATTTTTATATTCTCAGAATACTTCTCGTAAGTTACATCGCTTAATAAATAATTAATAAAATGCGTCAATACTAAAACTGAATTACCATAATATTTAATCCCATACATATTTTGTATTATATTTAACACATTCTCCACTACGCTTTTGATAGCATTGAAAACTATCGAATCTATATAAGTATTGTCATTTTTAAAAATTATTTTATCTGTAAATTCATTCAAATAAATTAAAGCGTCTTTTTTAAAAGTATCCTCACTTATTTCTTTGCTGCTATATCTCTCAAATAGTTCAAATAGCTTGTTCACTACCTCATAAACCTCTCTATCGTCTCCTTTATCCCATGTTAAATCTTCATCTTTCCTATTGTGAGAAATTAACATGCCGTTAAAGTGAAAATTACTTTTTATTATATCTAAATCAGCCTGCATTTCTCTCGGCAGGTCATATAGATGGATTCGCAATATATTTGTCTTCTCTCTTATGACATGGTTATAGGCTTGAGCACAGCTGTATTTTATGACATTCATAAGCTGGCCAATGTTGCCGGATATTTTGGTCTTAAGAAGAACATTCAATACTTGCTTGCTTATTAAAATATCCATTCCCAGATTTTTTGCCTCATTTTTGTAAAAGTTATAGATAAGTTGTAACCTTTCATGTAAAGGTCTATCATAAAGGGAAGGAATATTTACAACTAATGGGATTCTTCTTAAAAAAGTCTTTGTAAGAGTTTGCTCAGGGTCTTCTGTTGTAGCAAAAATAAACCTCACTTTCGCCGTTCTCCAATTGCCTGTCTCACCAAGCCTTCTAAATATTCCCTTGTCCAAAAATAGAAACAGTTTTTCCTGCCCTTCTGGCGGCAATCTGTGAACTTCATCCAAAAACAAATATCCTCCATCCGCTTCTTCTAAAAGGCCGGGTTTATCTTTATCAGCACCTGTAAATGCTCCTTTTACATAGCCAAAAAGGTTTGCGGAAAGTAGTTCAGGATTGTTAGCATACTCAGCACAATTAAATATCACATATGGAGCATTTTCATCTATGGCATTGATCGATTTTGCATATTCGTAAATAAGTTGAGCAATGAAGCTTTTACCTACTCCTGTATTTCCAATAAGTAAAATAGGTAATCCATTGGGAGGATAGGAAGCAGCAGATTTGCATAATTTCACCTGTGTTTTAAGACTGCCGTTATATCCTATAAGCTTTGTAAAAGGGTCATCGTTTGAAACCTTTACAGTTGAATCAAAGGTTTTAGCCGTTTCTTTGAATTCTTTTGCCTTCTTTTCATAAACTTCTTTGTCTAAAAAATAGACAGGCCTTGTGTTTATTTTTATTATTTTGCCCTCTTTATAAAGTTCATTTAATAAATGGCTTGCCACATTCCTTCTTAAATTCAATTTTTTTGCAATTTCTTGGGCAGTCAATCCCTTCTTTTCTTTAATATTTATATCTTTTGACAAATCCTTTATCAAATTAAATACTCTTTCTTTGTTTGTCAAGAAAGGTCTCCCCTTTAAGATCTTTAAAACTTTTGTAATTATCACACTAATTAATCTTATTAAAAGTATATCACATAAAAATGAAAATTTTTAGAGGTAATTACTCACTAACTTCTTTTTTAATTGTTTGAGATAAAATCGAAGACATAAAAACTACTACAATCATAAATAACAATATTGCAGAAAAACCTACAAAAACGCCAAAGAGGTCGTTTAGTTTGCCAATTAAAAAATTTGCAAACATATTTATGGTTGAGGCTATGGTTACAGTAATACCAATTATAGCACTGACGTGTTTTTTGAATTCTTTCATAATTGTGGCAATAACGGTTGGAAAAATTATTGAATAAAAAAAGCCTGAAATAGAAATTAAAAAGGCTAAACTTTTTGACAACATACCTATTGCAATAAATACTGCAGCACAAAGGGAAAAAGTTGAAAGGCTTTTAAGATAACCAACCTTTTCGACAATAAAACCACCAAATAATCTCCCTAATGTAAAAGTAGCAAAAAAGATAGAGAGGTATAGAGAGCTTATGGTGTTATCTATTTTGTACCATGTCCTTAAAAATGTAACAGCCCAATTCCCTACACCAAGTTCAGAAGCAACATAAAAACCTAACATAATTGCAAAAAGCCACATTCTTTTATTTCCCAATATTTCGCCATAATTTATTTTTTCTTTTATTATACGTTGTCCCTCTTGTATTTTAATACCCAAAGTAGCCAGCATAAGTATAAAAGCTAAAGCCGCTACACTCAAATACACCAACTGCCATGTAAAGTTAAAATGAAGTAACTTCACAGTCATATTAGGGGATATAATAGCTCCCACTCCATAAAAAAAGTGAAGCAAGTTCATCATTATTGCCTGATTCATTATAAATACCACAGCAGCAACGGCATTTATGCCTATTTCCACAGAACCCATCCCCATGTTCATAATAAAAGCAAAAAGAAGGAATAAAACAAAATTGGGCGCCATTGAAATTCCAATTATACCCAGTATTATAAGCAGCAAACCACTTAAAAGAACTAATTTTCTACCTATTTTGTCTGCTAAAAAGCCTCCAAAAAAAGTTGACAAAATAAAGCCTAAGCTTCCTACAGATAAAAACAAACCCATCATCGTATAGTCGACACTATAAAAGGTTTTAATGCTTAGTATAAGGGGTCCCTTGACATTTTCTATTATTCCTATGAGCATCATCAAAAGGTAAATAATGACGATTGTATATGTATTTTTGTTCAATAAAAATACCTCCCTTGTTTTTAATGTGTATAATAATTATACAGGAAACAAGGGAGGAAAAACAAATTTGGTTATTTAGAATTAACTTCTTTGAACCCATTTACAAATGCTGCAGCTCTCCTCGTTATTTCATCAAATTTTCCTTCTTCGACAAGTTTATTATTTACAAGTTCACTGCCTATTCCTACAGAACACGCTCCAGCTTTTATAAAATCTTTAAAATTGTCAAGATTTACTGCCCCAACTGCCATCATTTCTATTTGCGATAAAGGTCCTTTTAACTGTTTTATATAGTTTGGCCCAAAGACTCCAGCAGGAAACACTTTAACAATCTGCGCTCCATTTTCCCACGCTGTTACTGCTTCTGTAGGTGTCGAAATGCCCGGAACAGGTAGTACATTGTACCTTTGGCATATTCTTATCATTTCGAGATTTAAAGAAGGTGATAATATAAATGATGCTCCTGACAGTATAGCAATTCTCGCAGTTTCAGCATCTAAAACAGTACCTGCACCTATTAACAGCTGATCACTATATTTTTCAACAAGCTTTTCTATCATCTTAGCAGCACCAGGGGTATTAAATGCAACTTCAATAGCTTTTATCCCCCCTGCAATCAGTGAATCTGCAATTCTATATAATGAATCAACGGACGTACCCCTTACAATTGCACAAATTCCTACTTCCTTAATCTTATTTAATACCTCATAACTTTTCATAATCATTCCCTCCTAAAAATTATTCGCCATTAACTATGTGTGCGCCTTGCTTTTTATTTAACACTAGTACAACATTTTTCGCAGCTACAATTCCCATATTAGTAATGGCCTCAGATGTGTATCCTCCAATATGGGATGTTATTACAACATTGTCAAGCTTAAGAAGTGGGCTATTAATAGGTGGCTCTTGTTCCATAACGTCAAGTGCAGCCCCTGCTATTTTCTTATTCGCTAAAGCATTGTATAGTGCGCTTTCATCTACAATACCACCTCTTGAGGTATTTATCAAGAAAGCAGTTGGTTTCATCATGCCAAGTTCTCTTTCGCCAATAAGACCTTTTGTCTCCGGTGTCAATGGAACATGGATAGTTACAATATCTGACTGCTTCAAAAGTTCCTCAAATGAGCAATAAGTTACTCCATATTCTTCTGAAAATTTTAGATCTGGATAAACATCATAGCAAAGTACGTTCATATCAAAACCCTTAGCTCTCTTTGCAACACCTTTCCCTATCTTTCCTAAGCCAATTATGCCCAGAGTCTTTCCGTAGATTTCAGTACCCATTATTCTCTTCCATCCGCCAGATTTTACAATTCTGTCTACAGCAAGTAAATTCCTTGCAAGCACAAGCATGAGCCCAATTACCAAATCAGCCACGGAGTTATTATTAGCGTTTGGAGTATTTGTTACAACAATTCCTTTTTTCTTTGCAGCATTCAAATCAACATTATCATATCCAACCCCGTATCGAGAAATAACCTTCAACTTCTTGCCTGCATTAATTACATCTTCAGTTACTTTATCATTACCTACTATCAGTGCATCAGCATCTTTCACTAAAGGTATAAGTTCTTCTGCACTTAAAGGCCTATCAACCGGAATCTTAACCACCTCACAGTCATTCCCTTTTAATATATTGAACGGCTCATCACTGCTCTCACCAAACGATCTAGCAGTAATCACAACTTTATACTTAGACATTGTATCACCCCTTGAAAATCCAATGTTATTTACTGTTTAAATTGCTTTTTAATTACCCGATATATGCGTTATTTACTGCTTAATAGTATTACCACTCAGCTACCGTTCCATCGTAATTCCTCCACTTTGGATTAGTCCAATGTAATCCTTCCATATCAACTTTTTTGACTAATTCTTCATCAATTTCAATACCAAGTCCTGGGCCCCTTGGGATATCGACAAAGCCATCCTTATACGCAAAAATTTCTTTATTCTTTACAAAATCAAGTAAATCAAAACCTTGATTATAGTGTATGCCTAAACTTTGTTCTTGTATAAATACATTAGGTGTACAGACATCTAATTGTAACGTAGCAGCAAGTGCAATTGGACCATACGGAGCATGTGGAGCTACAGCTACATCAAACGCTTCTGCCATAGCAGATATTTTTTTAGTTTCAAGAATACCCCCTGTTAATGCTACATCCGGTTGAATTATATCTACAGCACCGCTTTTCAATACATCTTTGAATCCCCACCTAGTATATAATCTTTCACCTGTCGCAATAGGTATGGATGTATGACTAGCTATTTCTTTTAGTGCTTCATTGTTTTCAGGTAATACAGGTTCTTCTATAAACATTGGCCTGTATTTTTCTAATTCTTTAGCTAAAACTTTAGCCATTGCCTTATGAACACGTCCGTGGAAATCTATTCCTATCTCCATTTCATAACCAACAGCATCTCTTATTGATGCCACTCTTTCAATAACAGCTTCAATTTTTTTATATGAATCAATATAATGAAGTTCCTCTGTGGCATTCATTTTTATTGCCTTAAAACCTTTATTCTTCCTATCCAAAGCTGCTTCAACTACATCTGATGGTCTATCCCCTCCAATCCATGAGTAAACCATTATTTTATCTCTTGCTTGTCCGCCCAAAAATTCATATACTGGCATATTATAATATTTGCCTTTTATGTCCCATAATGCCATTTCTATGCCTGATAAAATTGTCATATTTATAGGACCGCCTCTAAAAAAAGACCTATACATTACTTGCCAGATATCCTCAATTTGTCTCGGGTCTTTATCAATAAGATACTCTCCCATTTCATATGCACCTGCAACAACTGTTTCTGTTTTAGTACCCGAAATCAATTCACCCCATCCGCTAATCCCTTCATCTGTATCTATCTTTAAAAATATCCATCTTGGTTTTACCTTATATACCTTTAATGATGTAATCTTCATCCTTATTTCTCCCCTCCTCATTTTAAATATCTTACTTACGTTGAACCTTTTTATACTTCCTTTTTTCTTATAATCTAAGAAATGTTTTATTAGCTTACCATGAACACCAAATCTCTTGATTTCTATATATACACGTTTCTGAAAATCCATATATTTCTGCTTTTGTTAATTTACCATTACATACATCTATTATCTCTTGTAAAAGCATTTCACCACATTCCTTAATGCTTTTTTTTCCTTCAATTATATCCGAAACATCTAAATCAATATTATCCGACATTTTTTCATACGTTTGTTTGTTTCCAGTTATTTTAATTAAAGGTATAATGGGATTACCAATAGGAGTACCTCTTCCTGTGGTAAATACACATATCTGCGCTCCTCCAGCTACCATACCAGTAACAGACTCAATGTCATACCCTGGTGTATCCATTATAATGAGACCTTTTTCTTTCGGAATTTCTCCATAACGTACAACTTCATTAATAATGCTTGTTCCACCTTTCATAATCGAGCCTAATGATTTTTCTTCTAAAGTGCTCAATCCTCCTTTAATATTTCCCGGTGAAGGATTCGCGCCCCTAATATCTATTCCTAATCTAATAAATTCGTTTTCTAAATTTTTAACTATTGTTAATAAGTTATTCCTGACTCTTTCATTTTTTGTTCTTCTGACTAATATATGTTCTGCTCCAATGAATTCTGTAGTCTCGCCTAAAAATACTGTAGCCCCTTCTTTTATTAAAATATCACTACAATATCCTAATGTTGGATTGGCAGCTATTCCAGAAGTAGCATCAGACCCCCCACAATTAGTTGCTAATGTTATATTAGAAATGTCAACTTCTTCACGTTCTATTTTTGACATCTCTTCTACCATTTTTCGTGCTAATTTAATTCCCTTTTGTATGGTTTTTAGTGTTCCTCCCTCTCCTTGTATACTTATGACTTCTACTGGTTTATTACTCCTTTTTTTAATTTCTTCATATAAATCATAAGCTTGAATAGTTTCACATCCCAATCCAACTATAATGGTTCCATATACGTTAGGATTTAAAGCAAACCCTATTAAAGTCCTGCGCATAAGATCCACACTATTTCCAATTTGCCCACATCCCTTTGGATTAGTTATATATGTCGTACCTTGAACTTGTTCCGATATTAATCTTACTGTTTCATTTGCACATCCTACAGAAGGTAAAATTAAAACTTTATTTCTTATTCCATATTTGCCATCTGGTCTTTTGTATGCCTTAATTTTCATTTCTTATCCTCACGCTCTCTATATTATCTATATGAACACACTGGCCAATTTCTATAGATTTAATAGCTTTACCTATAACCTCACCATACTTATAAACGTTATTTCCGGATTGAATAGGTACTACTGCGATTTTGTGATATATTTCTATATCGTCTAACGCAATTAGTTTATTAACTGTTTCATTATTATAAATAATATCTACAACATCACCCTTTTGAATCTGTGACAATGCCGTTGCAACACTATCCGCTTTATTTAAAAGAATTGCTTTTTTTGTACTCGGCATTTATATCGCCCCTCATTTACTTTAGCTTAGCTCTAATCAACCAAAACAATATTAGGAGGAGTTTCGCCTTTTAAAACTGCAATTACATTATCAACAGCAGTATTACCCATTCGTTTATTTGATTCAACAGTTGTTCCACCAATATGAGGTGTTAATATAACATTAGGTAAGTCAAAAAAAGGCAAATGCCTAGGAGGTTCAAAATCATATACATCAGTAGCATACCCCTTTAAAGTTCCATCTATCAAAGAGTTGTAAAGAGCTTCATTATCAATAAGTTGACTCCTAGCAGTATTAATCATAATAGCACCTTTTTTTATTAATTTAAATTTATCTGCATTAAGAATATTTAATGTATCGTTGGTTAATGGTAAATGCAAACTTATAAAATCTGCTTCTGATAAAAGTTCCTCTAGCCCCACATACTTTACTCCTAGCTCCAAAGCTAATGGATTTTTCTTGATATCATATCCTAAAATATTCATATCATATCCAGTAGCTCGTTTTGCCACTGCAGTACCTATTGCACCAACTCCGATAATTCCAATAGTTTTTTTACTTAAACTTATACCAACTGGCTTAATCCACTTACCATTTTTTGTATCAGCATTTGCTTGATAAAGCCCACGAGCAAGCATATGAAGTAATCCAAAAGCTAAATCAGCAACTTCTTCGCTATTAGTGCCAGGAGCATTAGTAACAATAATGCCCAATTGATTCGCAGTTTTAACGTCGATGCTATCTACTCCTACTCCATGTTTTGCAATAATCTTGAGTTTCTTACATTTTTTGATAACATCCCCTGGAACTTTATCATTTCCTACTATCAATGCATCCGCATCAGAAGCATATCTTATTATTTCTTCATTTGTAAAAGGTCTTCCAAAAGGATTAAGTATAACTTCACAACCAAATTCTTCGAGACGTTCTACTGGTTCTTTGTTAATTTTTCCAAATGTAACTGCTGTACTAACAACTTTCCATTTTTTCATTTATAGAATCCTCCCTTATTTTTGTAAATTAGGTTATAAAGGAGTACATAACCCCTTTATAACCTTTCCCTTTTTTATCTAATTACTAAAATTATTTTCTATTATCTATTCTCACTAGTTCCATCCTCAGCATAACCAAATGCCCTATACCATGCGGTAGGATTTTTCTTAAAAGAGAACAATATTACAAAAATACTGACATACAGTACAATAAGCCCTATAGGCGTTTTACCTAAGAAGTAAAACAAACCATGTAGCGGTCTAATATCTGCACCAACCATAGCTGCTCCTGTTTCAGGTAGCGAAATTCCCAAAGAAGTTACTGTATGGAAGAAAAGTGGAGATCCAGCACTGGAAATATACAAAGTTATAATTAGGCCAACAACTGTAGTAATATAAGAAGCGATAATATTTCCCCCCATAACTGCTGTTACTGCTGAAGCCAGAAAGAAAGGTGTTACACCTAAATCCGCTAGCATTAGAAACTTATTACCAGGCAAAAGAAATACAAGAGGAACAGCAGTTATCATAGTTAATAATCCTGTTGTAATAACGTCTGGATGCCCTACAGTAAGAGCCGAATCCATCCCAAAGTTTAATTCTCTTTGAATTCCCTTTCTCGAAAGAATATCTCTTACCCTCTCGTTAAGAGGAACAAATCCCTCTAAAAGAGCACCAGTTGCTTTAGGATATAGATAGATATAAGCGCCTGTTCCTATACCTAAAGTGAGAATTTGTGACCAGGTCTGAATATCTCCTAATCGATTGCCCCATGCAAGAAATCCTATAATGGAGGAAATTATAAAACCTATTACAACGGAATCTCCTAGTATACCAAATTTTTCTTTAACAGTTCGAGAACTAATTTGCAACTTGGTTAATCCAATTTTGGTAAAAAGCCATTTAAAAGGAGGAGCTAATAATACAGCACCTTGTCCACTGGCATGTGGGAAAGAAAGCCCTGGTAGATTAAAAAATTTTTGCATCGTAGGCGCTGTAATATCAGCAATTACAAGAAGAAATATCTCAATAGCTACTGCAGCTAAAATACCAAACCAGAGATTATTTGTTGCATAGTATGTCATACTGCCAACAAAGGCCCAATGCCAAAAATTCCATATATCTAAGTCTAAAGTATTTGTCCAACGTAGTAAAAGCATTATAAGATTAACACCTATGCCAATCGGAATAATTAATGCTCCAATTTTTGTTGAATATCCTACAGCCGCTAAGAGGGCCCATCCAGTATCAACATAAGGTAAGTGAACTCCTTTTGTAGTAATCATATCTGAAACAGCTTTTCCGACTGCTCCAAGAAAATATGGATTAAGAATTGATATCAATCCATTAAGCCCAATACCTATATAAAGGGCTGACCTTATGGCTTTTGAAAATTTTACTCCCAGGATTAATTCAAGAATTAGTATAAAAATAGGGAGGAGAACGGCAGCTCCAAAAGTTTTCACAAGCACTGCAAACATTTTTCTTTACCTCCTTATTTATGTTAATTTTTGTTAATGATTTCTAAAATTTGATTAAATACTTGCTCTCTACCTATACCTGTTAAGAACGGAACACCACTTATAACAGGAATTTCTACATCCAATGAAGTTCCTGCCGTAGAAACTACAAAATCAAAATTGCCATCTTTAGTCATCCTTTCCACATCCATTACTCTACCTTGCACAAACTCAGCTTTTATTCCCCTTTTTTCTAATTCCTCTCTCAAAGAAACAAATACCACTGTTGAAGTTGCTACACCATCTGCACATACCACAAGTACACGAACTTTTTTATTCTTTTCTGTGGTTTCCATCTTATCCCACCTCCTTTCTTCTTAATTATTTACTGCCAAGTACTATATAATAGATACAGGATATTGTAATTTTCTAAATTTTGTGTTTTTGACTTACTTTATTTAATTTTCATACGAAATATTTTTTATAACTTTTATTATTTCTTTTCCACTTTCTGCCATCATTAGTTCCTCAAGTAATGAATCATTTTGGATCAATTGAACTATTTGTTGTAACATTTTAACCTGTCCACCACTTTCATTCAAGGCTATCATAAATACTATATTTACATTTACATCTTGCTGTGGATTAGCCATGTTTTTAAATACAATTGGTTTTGATAAAGTAGCCACTGCAACAGCTGATTTTAAAACGTGCTCTACATCAGTATGAGGCAACGCTACATTATATTTATTTAGAAGTAATCCTGTCGGAAAAGACTGCTCTCGTTTTTTTATTCCTTCCAAAAAACTTTCTTTTACATATCCATTTTTTAATAGTAACTCATACAATCTTTTAAATACTTCTTCTTGACTATTAGCTTTCATTTTGGGAATAATCAATTCTTCATGAAGAAACTCTGAAAAGTTCATTATTGTTTCCTCCTTGATTAAAATGTCTGCTTTTATATCTCGCAAATATCGTGCCAATTATTCGGCTGATATTGTATTCTTTAAAATTATATCTTTTATTTGTGTTGGGCTTTTAGCTCTTTTCAAAGCATCTATGATTTTTTCATCCGTCATAACTTTATATAAGTAAAACATATAATCCTTTGAATCTTCCTTTAGCGCTATCATAAACACTAAATCTGCCTTAAATTCTCCTTCCCAATAAATAGGCTCTTTTAATTTTGCAATCGCTATGGCAGGTTTTGTGACATGTTCCGGGTAACCATGAGGTATTGCAATTCCTCCTTTTAAAATAGTAGCCCCCATTGACTCTCTTTTATATACACTTAGTAAGAACCTTTCATCCACATAGCCTTTATCTTGCAATATCTCCACCAATTTATCTATAACATCGCTTTTCATAGATGTATCTAAATCATACAAAATAAGGTCTTCCTGTATTACTTCTTTTAAAGGATTTTCCTTCTCTAAATTAACAATTTTTTTAAGCTTTTCAATCCCCTCCCCATTTAAAACTTCTTCTACAGATATAAAAGGTATACTTTTTATGCCGGGATTTATTGTACCAACAAAAGCTACCACTTCATTTTCTTCTCTTATTTTTGAAATTTCTTTTTCAATATCTTCCTGCCTGAGCATTCCAACAGGTATTATTTTGTAATTACCTTTTAGTTGTGGTAAGACATCTTCAATATATTTCTTTATTTTTAATGCTGTTCCCTCTCCTGTAATACATACAGTTACAATCGCTTTTGGAAGTTTATCTTTACTCTTTATATCTTCAACTCTTCCTATATACGTTTTATCTACGTCTAACGCATCTGCTATTTCATCTAAATTAGTATCCGGTATAATAGCTCTTCTGACAGCTTCCAACACCATAACCGTGTCTACTCTTCCTACCACTCTCGTAGGTATTCCTGTCCGTTTAGTTATAATTTCACCAAAAGTGATAAGCGAGCCCATGTCAACCAAAATAATGCAGCCTTTGCCTTCGTCTATTCTTTTCACTACTTCAATTGTCCTCTCAAGAACAGATTCTGGACTTTCATCCAACGCCATATCTATACCAACCGCATGATTTACCCCTAAAAGTTTGTTAACCACTTCCGCCATGCTACTTGCAACATGACCGTGCGTAAGCACAACGACACCTACCCTGCCCTTTACTATTTCTTTTTCGTCTGAAAACGTCCTCAAATACATGGTAATAAAGCCTATTTCTTCCTCTGGTAACTCGATGCCTAATTCTTTCTCTATTTGTTTTGCCATTATTTTAGCGGTAGAATACTCCGCTGGATATTCTCTTATAATATTTTCCAATTGTGGGTTGATTATAGGCTTGCCGCTTAATATTCTTTCATAAGTTGCACTTAAATGGATAGCAAGTGAGTAAAATAAGTTTTCCTCTAACCTACTAAAGCTTTTTTTAGCAATTTCATAAGCTTTTTCAGCCGCCTCCACAATTTTTTCTCCTACTATCCCTTTTAAATCCTTTTTTGAAATTGCGACGTTGGATTTGACATTTATAGCAAACCTTTTTAACTCCTCTTCTATTTCTTTCCCCACAATTTTATCTATTTCTTCTTTGGTAAGGCCTTGATTTTTCAAGTCAATAAACCTTTCTTCTATAAATTGATATATTTCATCCGGAAGCATATATCTGTCTTCTTTTGGATACAACTTATTTTCCTTATCAGGATATACTAAAACATCTTCATTTGAATACTTTTCAATTTCAGGGCTTCTCTTGCTTACTCTGATTATTCCCATCTTGACATGGTTGGGTAAGTCTAACAGGTTTATTGTCAATAAAGAATCTTTGCTTCCCATAGAGTTCAAAAAGGCTTTAGCACAAGCAACCTGTATGTCGCTTCTCAATTGTCCAAGATTGCCGGGACAATCATATAGCATAAGCGCTCTTACTGCCTCTTTTTTTATGATAATTGGTTTGTTAATCCTAAAAGACTCTTTGGAGAAAAAGTTATATATGATTTCGTACCTTTCTTGCGGAGGTCTATCAGCTAAAGAAGGCAGTTCTATCAAGACAGGAATTCTTCGTCTAAAAGTAAGCAACAAAGAAGACTCTGGATTTTCTGTGGTTGCAGCAATTAACATGATTTGAACCTCTCGAGTACTTTCTGTCTCTCCTAATCTTCTAAATTTTCCTTTATCAAGAATAGAAAAGAGTATTTCCTGCCCTTCACTAGGAAGCCTATGAACCTCATCTAAAAAGAGTATTCCCCCATCAGCTTTTTCCACTAATCCTGCTTTAGGAGCATCCGCACCTGTAAAAGCCCCTTTAACATAGCCAAAAAGCTGGGACATAAGAAGCTGAGGATTGTCCGCATAATCAGCACAGTTAAAAACCACAAAAGGCGCATTTTTATTAAATCGTCTGGACTCTATGGCGAAACTATACATTGCTTCTGCAAGCTGGCTTTTACCAGATCCTGAAGGCCCAACTATTAAAGTGTGAAGCCCATGAGGAGGATATAAAACAGCAGCTTTTGCAAGGCTTATCTGAACCCTAAGACTTCCTTCACTGCCAATGATATCTTTAAAGGACAATGTATCTTTATTGGAATTATGGTCTTTATCAACCTTCTGTTTTTCAGCGTTTTGGAAAATTTCTGATTTAACTAGAGTTTCACTACTTTCGCTTTTTAAAATTTCTTTTTTTATTTGTGCAGCCACAAAGCGAGAAATGTTGTATCCTAAATTATTTAACTCTTTTGTCAAATTTCTATCTGAAATATTTGGGTCCTTTGAAATTATTTTTTTAGCATCTTCTAAAAGGTAAGGTTTTCTTCTTTCTCTTGAGTCAGGAATATTATTTTTTAGTCTAAATTGTGTCACATCTTCTCTTTTAATATTGAGGATTGATGCTATTTGTTCATCTGTTAAAGGATTTCTTCTATCTTCTTTTTGTATAATTTCAAAAATTTTATCAATCATGGCGACATGCCTCCCTTCCAATGTACATTATGCAAAAAATATACCATAAATATGGCATGAATTGTAGCGGAATATTTAGTTAAATTGCATAAGTTGTGAACAAAAGTTTTTAGATAAAATAAAAAAGACCTTAATAGGTCTTATGTCATAAAAAGTATGGTAGCATTTGTATTAGTCTTTAAGTTAAGCCTTTATTGGATAAAAAATCTTTTGGTGATATTGCTTTGTTAGTTATTTTTTGAAATTTCTCATCTCTTGTAATAATCAAATCACCTTTTAATTTTCTCAAGCATTGCATTTGCAGAGCACCTTCTAAATCTCCAAACTCCTTCAAATTCATTGCTTTCTTTATGTCATATTTTGTTATACTAACTACTTCTACTATACTTAGCAAAGCTTCTAATGCTTTTATGCTTTCATTGTGAGAAAGGTTTTTATTTATGAAATAATATATATCCGTAATTGAAAAAGCAGCTAAATACGCATTTATCTTTTTTTCTTCTGCTAATTTTAATATGTTATAAGCATCTACGTCAAAGGGAGTTCTTTTCAATAAAACGTCAAGAATAACATTAGTATCAATTAACACTTTCATTTATTTACCCCATTATACCCATATTGTTATTTAACGGGTAATTTCTCCCTCCCCTTTAATTGTATTTATTTCTTATTCTTTCTTCCCGTATTTGCTCAGCAGTTATATTTTTGTCAGGATAGTCAGATAAAATTCCATACAAAAAATCTGCATTTGGTGTACCTTCTTTTTTTGCTGGAATAAGTTTCGCAACTTCACGGCCATTTTTCGTTATAATAATTTCTTCCTTATCAACTAATTCTAAATACTTGCCGACTCTTGTTTTGAATTCTGTAGCGCTTACTTTCATTTTTATCACCTCTTTTACTATGCCTATTCTACATGTTATCCAATTTGATTATATTATTCATCATAGAAATAGTCAATATATAAAAAACACAAATAACCATTTTTTAATTTATGTATTAGAACAAATATCATAAAAAAACTACCTAAGTTCCATAAAAGCTGCCATGCTACCTGTCATGCCTTTGTCTCTTCTATAGGAATAAAATTCACTATTGCAATGGGTGCACATTTGGCTAACTGTAATGTTTTCATCTGGTATGCCAGTATTTATAAGTTCAAGATAATTGGTAAGCTGTAAATCCAGCATCCATTTGCCCTCCGCCTTTTTCACAAGAACTTTTTTCCATTCACCAATAACATCTTTAATTTTATTCGCAACGTCATCACCTACTTCATAGCAGCATTTGTATATAGAAGGGCCTATCCCTACGAGTATATCCTTAGGATTTGAGCCGTATTCTTCTTTCATGGCATTAACTGTTTTAGGCCCAATGTAGGCTACTGTGCCTCTCCATCCTGCGTGTGCAAGGGCAATAACTTTTTTGACAGGGTCTAAGAAAAACAAAGGCACACAGTCGGCATAAAATGTAACAAGCAGAATACCTCTTTCATTAGTCATAAGGGCATCTACGCCAGAAATATCGCTTCCTCCAAAGTTTTTTCCTTTATCCTTTAGAGTCACTTTTCTTATAACATCACCATGAACCTGGTCTGAAAAAACCATATCTTCGTAGGAAAAACCGCCAATATCGCATATTATTTTAAAATTTTCATAGACTTCCTCTTTAGTATCATATCTTTTTAAGCTTAAATTCAAGGAAGCATATTTGCCTTTACTTACACCGCCAATTCTAGTAGTAAAAAGGTGTTTGACAAGTCCTGTCTTTTCAAAAGATGGTATTGTATAAAAAATTACTCCTTTTACCTCATTTCTTTTAAAACCTATTTCCAAAGTATCACTCCTTTTTACTTTTTATGCCATACTAATTATTTCTTTCTTTTTTATCTTTGTCATTTTTCCCCTTTTTCTCATTTTCAATTCCAAAAATTCTATTCGTCCATTTAACAAAAGCTATCAGAACTAATAAAAGCAATATTAGTGTTACCACCGAAATTATGGAAATTATAACAAAATACTTTTCCATTAAATTTCTCTCCTTTATCTCCCGTTAATTTCTCTACTTATTATATTACTACAAACGTTACCAAAAATCATTAAAAATTTTAAAAAAAATAGCAGGATTAACCTGCTATTTTAGTTCAACAAGTTCATAATCTCTTGTACCCAAGCCGATTTCCTCGCCGTATTTTAATTGTAGTTCTCCTTTTGTTTCAGGATGCAAAGCTTTAAATTTGTCTTCTCCAGGATTCATGCCATATCCCGCTTCTTCTAAAGCTGTACCTTTATGACCAAATTGTTGATTTACAAGGTCATAGCTTGCCTGGTCTATAGCAACAGGGTCAAAGGAAGCCAATATTCCTATATCTGGAACAATCGGCGCATCACTCCAAGGAGTGCAATCGCAAAGGGGCGTAACATTCATGATAAAGTTTATAAAAGCAATTTTGTCTTTTTTTGTAGAATAAGCGCCATATGCGTATTCTGTCATTCTCTCTACAAAAGCATCCATATCAGTTCCCCATTGAGGCTTTATCACGCCATATTGACAAATGGACACGCATTCTCCACACCCTATACATATAGAAGGGTCAATATAAGCTGAACCATTGACCAAAGATATCGCATTTACGGGGCAATTCCTGATACACATTTGACATGCGGTACATCCCTTTCCTACAACAGGCTGCACTGTTGAATGCTGCTGTTGTTTTCCTGCCGCAGGTGCACACCCCATAGCTAAGTTTTTGATGGCTCCTCCAAAACCAGCCAGTTCATGACCTTTAAAGTGTGACATTACAATCATTGAGTTTGCAAAAAAAATATTTGAAGCAATTTTTACAGTATCAAAATGTTTTTTGTCAATTTTCACTTCTACAGAGTCTTTACTTAAAATGCCGTCAGCAATTATTATTGGTGCATTTACAACAGCATATGCAAAACCATTTTCAATTGCTGTTGTCAAATGGTCAACTGCATTTGAACGACTACCTTTGTAAAGAGTATTTGTATCTGTTAAAAAGGGCTTTCCCCCATAACTCTTGATTTTATCAACCACTTTTCTTACATATATAGGGTTGATGTAAGCGTTGTTTCCCTTTTCTCCAAAATGAATTTTTATAGCTACCAAGTCATTTTTATCAATAATGTTTTTAAAACCTGCTACATCAAAAATTCTCGCTACTTTGGAAGACAAACTACTGCTAGCTTTATTTGCCCTCAAATTGTAAAAATACACTTTTGATTTCATGATATCACCTCATTTTTAAATTAATTTTTTACAAATTTAGAATTTACAAATCTTATGCCTTTTTTAAAATAGGAAAAAGCAGACCTATCAATAACCAATACAATAACCGAGTAAATTATAGCCCCTGCTAATATAGTTATAAACAGGGCTATAGCCTCATAAATTCTTTTGTCTGACGGCATTTTAACAATAAAATTATTATACATAAAATGCACTAGTACCCCCATTACAATTGATGCCAACATTGCTCTTATAAAACTCATAAACATGTATTTTCCATCTATTTTCCCTACTTTTCTTTTTAAAGAATAAAATAAAAGAAAAGTAGCAAATATAGCCGCAATAGAAGTAGAAAGTGCAAGTCCTCCTAATTTTAAATATCTTACCAAAATTAAATTAAGTGCAATATTTAATAATACAGCCATGGCACCATTTATCATTGGAGTTTTTGTGTCTTTCATAGAGTAAAAACTTCTACTTAAGACATCTCTCAGGCCATATGCAGTCATTCCTATCGCATAATAAAAAAGGGCAATTGAAGTAAGATATGTTGAATTCTCATCAAAAGCTCCTCTTTCAAATAATACTTTTATTATAGGCATTCGGAGTACCATTGCCCCGACTGATACAGGTATTAATATATATAAAATACCACTCACTGCAAAATTTAAACTTTTTAGAAAACCTTCTGTGTCATCAGCTACTGAATGCTTAGATAAAACGGGATATATGACAGTTGCAATTGCTGTTGAAAAAATACCTAGCGCAAACATATTAAGCCTATTGGCATAATTCAATGCAGCAATACTCCCATCAGGCAAAAAAGAAGCTATAACTCTATCTACATACACATTTATAGTTTGTATACCTGTTCCCATAAGTACAGGCATTGCTAATAAAACGACCCTTTTTACTCCTTCATCTTTGAAATCTACTTTCACCCTAAATCTATAACCTAATTTGTACAAAACAGGTAATTGCATTAATGCTTGTAGAAAAGTAGCAATAATTATAGAATAAGCTACTGCTGTAATTCCAAATTTGTCTCCATATAAAATTGCTACCGTTATTACGATAATATTGTAAGGGATGCCTATCATAGCTGGAATAGTGAAATGTTCCATAGACTGAAGAGCACCAGTGAAAATATTAGATGCAGCAATGAACACCATTGTAGGTAATAATATAGTTGTAAGTTTTACTGTCAACTCAAATTTTTCCCCTGTAAAAGCTGGCGCCACAAACTTTACCAGATAAGGCGCAAATAAAAAGCCTAAAATAGTTAAAATTATAGTCGCTAATAAGACTATCCCTAGCAAATTGTTTATAAAATCAAATGCCTTCCGTTTTCCATCTTTTTGAAAGTATTCCGTAAATATTGGTACAACAGTAGTAGCTATTGCTGCAGTCACCGCTGCAAAAAGTATCATAGGTATAACAGTTGCCATATTGTATACATCCATGGAAACAGAGGTCCCAAATTGGAAAGCTAAAGTCATATCTCTCAAAAATCCAAATACTTTACTCAGTAGAGTTATTATCATTATGATGCCAGCTGCTTTTACAGTTTTTTTAGCTGTCGACATATATCCAACTCCTACCCCTCTTCAGTCATTATAAACATAAGCTCTGTAGTAGCTGCAATTTCATCTCCAACTTTTGCAATACCTTTAGCTTTAACAACTCCCATCTTTATAGAATCTATCAAAACCTCTAAAACAAGTTGGTCACCAGGCCTTACCACTTTTTTGAAACGACATTTATTAATACCTGTAAAAAGCCCTAATTTGCCTCTGAATTCTTCTATATTCATAACAGCAATACCGGCTACTTGCGCCAATGCCTCAATAATAAGAACTCCTGGCATTATAGGGTTGTCTGGAAAATGCCCTTGAAAAAAAGGTTCATTAGCCGTCACATTTTTTATTCCAACAGCTTTTTTCCCTTCTTCGATTTCTATTATTCTATCCACTAATAAAAAAGGATATCGGTGTGGAAGAATTTTTTTTATGTCCTTGTTTTCCACCCTATGTTTCACCTCTTTTTAGCCAAATTATAAGAATAAACAAAGCAAATAGCTTATCATTGATTATATCACAAAAAAATGAAAAATAAAAAGGGCAAGCGCCCTTGTGCGTGTCAAAAGTTAGTAGGTAAAAATAATAGCTTTTATACTTTTTTAGAAAGTTGATTATACATTTGTTCCGCAAGTCCAAAAGAGCCATTTTGAGCTAACATCTCCGCATATTTATCATATAACATAGAGGTAAAAACATCATTTGCAAGACTATCTCCTGTCAAAGGGTCCTCTGGAATTGTCTTTCTCATCTCATTTAACATAATTCCTATAAAAACTGCCTCTAACTGCTGACACGCTTCTTTAAGTTTTTGCTGGTCTTTATCTCTTATCGCCTGTTGTATTATTCTCTCAAAATCACTACTGTGCTTTTGTAAATAAATCTGTAATTTATTTATATTATTAATATTATCTACAGGATTTATTTCCATGTAAAGTCATTCCTTTCAATAAACTATCTTCTCAAATTATTTGCAATTCCAAGCATTTCATCAGCTGCTTGGATAGCTTTTGAATTTATCTCATAAGCTCTTTGTGCGGCAATCATGTCCACCATTTCCTTCACCACTTGGACATTTGAGGTCTCTAAAAATCCTTGCATAACTTTGCCCATTCTTCCTTCAAAGTCATCTCTTGTGCCAGGCTGTCCTGACGCTTCTGTTGGCTCATATAGATTATTACCAACACTTAAAAGCCCCTGCGGATTGACGAAATTGTATATTCCTAAAGTAGCTACTTCTTGAGTAGTTCCGTCAGGATTTTTTACGCTTATCACACCCATTGGCGATACTGATATATCTTTTCCAGTGCTGTCAAAAACTATGGGATTACCGCTGTCATCTAATACAGGATAACCGTCAGCAGTCACTAACATCAAAGTGTTACCGTCCGCACTTAGTTTGAAACTTCCATCCCTTGTGTAATAAACTGTGCCATCAGGCCCCAGTACAGCAAAAAAGCCTTCTCCATCTAATGCCAAATCTAAAGGATTATCTGTCTGCTGGAGACTTCCTTCAGTAAAATCTTTTACAATTGCCGAAGGTCTCACACCTACTCCTACTTGCATATTGACAGGTCTGCCTTGTCCACCATATATGTTTTCTCTTTGCAAAGTTTGGTATATTAAATCTTTAAATTCTGCCCTATCTCTTTTAAAAGCTGTAGTATTCACATTTGCGAGGTTATTCGCAATAACATCCACATTAAGCTGTTGAGCCGTCATACCAGAAGCCGCAGACCACAATGCCCTCATCATAATTTTCTACCTCCTTATGATTTGTTATACTTTCCCAACTTCATTGACAGCTTTTCCAAGAGTCTCATCAAAAGCAATTACAACTTTTTGATTCGATTCATAATTTCTCATCACGCTTATCATATTTACCATTTCTTTAACTGAATTGACGTTTGACTGCTCTAAAAAACCTTGTTTTATTCTCCCTGTTGCAGGAATAACTTGTACATTGGCACTGTTATCTATAAAAAACAAATTATTGCCCTCTTTTCTTAAACCATCATAATTATCAAAATCCACAATTCTAAGCCTGTCCACCAATTGACCATTATTTTTAATGTTACCCATCTCGTCCACTGAAATGTCTCCTTGTGATAACTCAATTGGGCCATTTTCTCCTTGCACAATATATCCTTCTTGTGTGACTAAATATCCATCGTTTGATAAAACAAAAGAACCATCTCTTGTATATCTTTGACCATTGGGGGTATCTATCACAAAAAAGCCATTTCCATCTATTGCAAAGTCTAACTTACCATTGGTTTGAGTAAAACTCCCTTCTTCAAAATTTGTATGAAAAGTGTCAATTAATATCCCGTAATCCATCTTTCCAATTTTCCCATCAGGCGGTACGTTATCGCCACCGTATCTTGTTACTTCAAAATTTGGAAAAGAAGAAGTAATTACTATATCCCTTTTATACCCTGTAGTATTGACATTTGCAAGGTTATTTGTTAAAACATCCATTATCTTTGTCTGAGTAACCATACCAGAAGAAGCAGCATAAAGCCCTCTCAACATAAAAATCACCTTCTTAATTTATTTGATTTTGTATACATCAATTATAGTCTCTGATTTTTCTAATAATTCAAGAGAATCCAATGCTTTTCCCGTACCTAAAGCGACACAACTTATAGGGTCATTTGAAAGATATACAGGTGTATTCATCCTTTCCCTTAAAAGTCTGTCCATTCCTTTAAGCAATGCTCCGCCCCCTGTAAGTACTATACCTTTGTCGCTTATGTCCGCTGCTAATTCAGGAGGAGTTCTTTCTAATACACTGTGTACAGCTGCAACAATTTCTTCAAGGGGCTCTTTTAATGCTTCACATATTTCACTGGAAGTCACTTCTACATTTTGTGGCAAACCGGATATTAAACTTCTTCCTTTTACTAGCATTTTCTCTTCTTTGCCATCAAAGTAGGCAGTACCTATATTTATTTTTATTTCTTCTGCCATTCTTTCTCCTATTATCATCTGATGTTTTTTTCTCATGTGTCTTATAATTGCTTCGTCAAAATTATCACCTGCTACTTTAATACTTTTAGACACCACTGAACCCCCTAAAGAAATTACAGCTATGTCAGTGGTGCCTCCCCCAATATCTACAATCATATTCCCACTTGGTTGTGATATGTCTAACCCTGCTCCTATCGCTGCCGCAATAGGTTCCTCAATAAGATAAGCTTTTCGCGCTCCTGCGTGTATTGCTGCATCAATGACAGCTCTTTTTTCTACCTGTGTTATGCCACTTGGAATACAAATCATTATTTTGGGCCTTACTAAAGACCGTCCTTTGCAGGCTTTGTTTATAAAATACCGGAGCATCTTTTCTGTAACGTCATAGTCAGAAATTACTCCAGCCCGCAGAGGCTTTATAGCCAATATATTCCCTGGCGTCCTGCCTACCATCCTTTGGGCTTCTTCGCCAACTGCAAGAATTTTATTAGTATTTCTATCCATTGCTACAACTGATGGTTCTTTTAAAGCAATTCCTTCCCCTTTGATGTAGACAAGGACAGATGCCGTGCCAAGGTCAATTCCGATATCCTTAGAGAATGCAAACATCTAAACACACCTTTCTTATGTATTTCGACAAAAATGGCATCTATTTAAATTATCGACAATGATGCCGAAATTTTTAATTTATTATCAATTTATTAATTCGCTATAAATTTACAAAATCCTCTTTTATTTTCTTAAAATTTGTTGTTCATTTTTTGATATTTCATTTTAGTGGCCTTTCCGCCTCTTATATGCCTTTCTGCTTTATTTTTGCTTAGAATCTCTCTTACTTCTTTATATAATTCAAAATTTATATCGGGAAGTCTTTCTGTCACATCTTTGTGAACTGTGCTTTTGCTAACTCCAAAAACTTTCGCAGCTTCTCTCACTGTTGCTTTATGTTCAATTATGTATTTTGATATTTCCAGTGTTCTCTCTTCTATGTAATCTTTCAAAACCAAAACCCCCTTTGGATTTTCAAATCTCATTAATATGTATATGCCAAAACAAAGCTATTAGAATCTTTATAAATACAAAAAAAGACTTGAATACAGTAAGTATTCAAGTCTTTTTTACAGGTATTTTTATTCAAAATAGGCTATTGGGTCAACAGGCGTTCCATTTTCTAAAAGTTCAAAATGTAAGTGAGGACCTTCACTAACTTCAAACCTTGCCGATTCCCCTATTTTACCTATTTGCTGTCCTTTTACTACTTTTTCTTGTTGTTTTACCAAAATCTCATCCTCTAGATTTGCATACCGCGTTTCCCATTTTCCATTTTTTATAACAACAGTATTCCCTAATTTTGGATCTTTATATACTTTTGCCACAATTCCATCCATGGCTGCCAATACAGGTTCTCCTAGCTTTGAGCCAATATCTACACCTTTATGAGTTGTCCATTCTTGAAGGGTTTTTGAAAACACAAGCTTGTCTTTGGCAAATTCTAATATTATGTCTCCATTTACAGGCTTTAGTAAAACTAATCTTGCAGAAGATAAATCGTTATCTTTTTTTATAGTAGAGGTATTACTTGCCATAACAGTTGTTACTTTGCTGTTTTCTAAACTATCACTTTTACCTGAACTTTTAACTTCATCGTTTTCTGCCACGGGTTGAAAGTTTTCTTTCGTTTGTTGACTGATAACAGCTGTAGAATTATTTTGTTGTTCTTTTTCTTCTTGAGCTTGTGCTAGTTCTTTTTCATAACTCCAATCACTTTCAATAGCCGAATTAATTTCTTCCTGCTGTGCTTTTCTGAGTTCTTCTAATTTTTTTAAATTATTATTAGTGACATATATTGAGGTAGCAGCTATCACTACTATGGATAAAAATAATATTATGTAAAAACCCTTTCTATCAAAAAATCTTATTAACTTCTCCCTGTTTATTCTCACATTTTTCACCTCCAAATGGTATTTTAACCATTAGCCTAACTATTTATACAAAAAATACAGCACTTTATCAGTGCTGTATTTTCAATAAATCTTCAATTTTTACTATTTCTACTCCTGTATAATAATATTTCAATATTTCATCAAACTTTTTGCCTTGTTTTGCCAACGCATTTGCTCCATATTGACTCATTCCCACTCCGTGACCATAACCTATGACGGTTATTACAATGTTATTTCCTTGTGCTTCAAAGTTAAAATTTGTAGAATTTAAATCAAATATTTCCCTTATCTCTTCTCCACCAAAAGTCATATTACCTATTTTCAACGTTTTAATGTGCCCGGCTTGAGTCCTTTCAACATCTTTTATTTGATTTAAAATATCGCTATTATCTAATTTCAAAGAAGGTTTTTTTTGCTTTAATTTATTTATAAATTCCTCTTTTGACATTACAACAGTAGTTTTATATTTTGAGGCTACTTCTTCTCCCGGCGAAACAACACTTCTTAAATAGGGTATTTTACTCTGCCATACATCCTCGGAATTCTCTGTTTTTCCCCCACTTATAGCATGATAAGCCGGTACAATCAAAGCATCATTGTAAACTAATACAAGTTCTTCTGTATCTGCTACCGCTTGTGATATTTTTACATAATATTTGTCAAAATTTTCTCCCCATTTTTGCCTCAACTCCTCCTCCGATTGCCATGCTTGGCAATGTTCAGAATCGGTACACACATCAGCTCCTGGATGTAGCTGGCAACCCTTGCCTCCTAAAACTATTTCTTTCGAGAGTACATAAGTTCTCGCTGTAACAGCTTGTGCCTTTAGTGCCTCTATTTCAAATTCCGCAGGCATTTCCGCTGCAACTACCCCTTTTACGTACTCCTCCAAATCAATTTTTTGAATTTTATTTTGATTTGTTATAAATACATTTACTGTATGATAATCTTTATTATTCAAATTATCTACTTTTACCAGATTCCCTCCATCAATGAGTTTGACCTCATTTTCAGGTGTGGAAGAAGTTCTGTGAGGATTAAAACCAAAAACTATTATAGAAGGCAAAATTATTAAACTAAAAAATATTAAAAAAACCCCGTAAATGGCATATTTCATTTTTCCCCTCCAAATCTTATATACTCAATAAAATATATGCGAATATGTATACCTTTATTCTATTATTCTATTTCATAAATAAGCAAGAGACTCCTTGTAGAGTTTCAGTAGGTAACTAAATAGAACTGCCATTTTGTACAGTTACACCCCACAGGACCAGTACTTACTGTAAGGAAACGTAGTAACTTGTATAGCCCACTGGTTTTCTTTAAGGCCAGCCAAACTGACACTTTGTACACTTCTTGTCACAACTTTGCTAAATTTTACTTTGTTTGTATCGTATTAGATCGCCCACGGTATATATTGTGACATTAATAAGTGTATAAAGTTGTATGGGTTATGGTAATACCTTGAGGAATAATTGTAATAAGCACAGAACCGCTTTGTGAAATAAATTTAAAAAAGACTAAACGTTAGTAAAAACAAAAAAATAGCTGCTTTAAAGCAGCCTACATTGGGTTGGGGGTGCAGAATATATTAAATTTTATGGGGAAAAGGGGAATCATTCTTACATTTTAAATTATATTATATACTTTTGCTACTTTAAATAGGACTTAAGTCTCATTTTTTGTTATTTTTATATTTTTTTATACATATATCGACTTACTTCTCATGGGAAATTACATACCCTATCATTTTGTCTCCATCTAAATAAGCATCAAATCGTCCTTCAAATATTTTGACAGCCGTGTCGATATATGTCCCTTTCTTAAACCATTCTTCATTGAAAATATTATCTTTATAACCATCAAATACTGGCATGTATAAAATGTTGTCAATATCTAAATCAGCAAAAAAGTGAGTTCCATAAGAAAGTTCTGGCATAAAATCGCCATTTTTTATTCCAAGCTCTACAATCATAGCAGCATTAGATATTTCGTTGTATATAACAGGTACCCCCAAATATGGATTGGAAGACCCCCACCTTCCCGGACCTACAAGAATGTATTTGTCTCCTATACTTTTATTGAGTCTACCTATTATTCGCGCAATTTCATGTTTATCTTTATATTGGCTATAAACTTTATGATCTACGTATACTATATATCTTATGTTTTTCAAGATGCCATTTGTAAGCATCCTATCCCCTTTCAACAAGACACATTTTTTTTCAATATCTTTAGGAATGTGGACTTTTCTGAAACTCTCATAAGAACTTAATGGTCGTGTTTGAAGAAGATAAAACTCGTCTTTTTTTAAGTTATAAGCAAATTCAATGTCAACTGCCATTTCCATTTCTTTCTCAAGATATTTAAATAAATTAGAGATTATGCTGAAAAACCCTTTATGCCTCCTCGGAAAGTTTTCAAAGGTAAAAATATATTTATCAAAAACCTCATCGCTTCTATTAAGTATATTAATATCCAAAATAGCATTCTCTCTTTCAGAGTATGTCTGTGCAATATCACCTATTTTATCATGATACGTTAAAAATTGCGGCACTTCATTTATGTTATAGGTCTCCACTTCCCCTGTAATTAAATTTAGCACATCAAAAGCTTCCTGAGAATTTTTAGCTATTTCTTTTGGATTATTGCCTTCCGGTCTTAATCTCAGATTAGTAAGGGAAAAAATTCTCGCATATCCTCTACCAGTACACTTTGTACCCAAGCCAAAAACTAATCTCACAACTCCGTCCTCTATTTTAATTCTATCGGTCCACCGCCTATAATTTCGAGAAAATCCTACTCCAGAAACTTCTGGATAAAAATATACTCCTTTTTGGGAACCTATTAGTTGTTGCACAATTACCCCCATTAGATCCTTCTGGCCCGGTGCATGCTTTCTTCTGTAAGCAACAGCATCAGGCCTGTATACGCTTAAATAAATTTCTTTAATAGCTTTTTCTAGTTGCTTAACTCTTTCTCTATCTGAGCCTCTATTGGGAATAAACGTAGTATAATATTTGCCAGCAAAAGAATATTTTATATTGTCCTCTAATAAAGAGGAAGACCTTATAGCTAAAGGATAGTGCATCTTACTTAAAATTTCATACAATATCTTTTCATATTCTGGGGGAAATTTAGTCTCCCTAAATCTTATTTCTGCTTCATCATAAGGAGTATCTTCTGTTATATCATTTAAATCGTTGTAATCTAAAAACATTTGATAATAGTCAGTAGCTATAAAAAAGCTTTCAGGTATTTTTACACATTGCTTAAAAACGTCGCTATACTTTTCTACTACCTCTTCTGCAAAGCAAAGTCCTGAAGCTTTTCCTCCAATATGGCCTTTTCCAAAAATTCTATCTTCGTTTTTTTTACTTAAGCGAGGGTTGTAATTTTTATATGATAAAGTCTCAGACATTTTTCCACCGCCTATTGAGAACTTTACTCATATCAGCAAGGTATTTTATTCATAATCACTCCTATTGTTTCGCACATACTTAATGTTTTAACTTTATAAAAAATTATAGCACGAGATTATTTAGTAAACAACAAAAACCTCCCACAAATTTTCTTCGTAGGAGGTGGACATTACCATTAAACAACCTATTCTATATTTAAAGCATCAATAGGATCAACATATTCTAAACCTTGCGCATCTGCAACAGGTTTGTATGTTACCATTCCTTTGTAGACATTGAGTCCTTTCAGTAGCGCTTTATTTTCAAGTAAAGCTTTCTTATATCCTTTACTTGCTATCTCCAAGGCATAAGGCAAAGTTACATTAGTCAGTGCAAAAGTAGAAGTCCTTGAAACAACCCCAGGAATGTTGGGCACAGAGTAATGTACTACTCCATGTTTTATAAAGTACGGGTCTTTGTGAGAAGTCGTTCTATCACAGGTCTCTATACAACCTCCTTGGTCTATTGCAACATCTACTATTACTGCTCCCTTCTTCATCGTCTTTACCATTTCTTCTGTCACAAGTTTTGGCGCTTTTGCTCCAGGTATCAAAACTGCTCCTATTAACAAATCTGCTTTCTTCACACTCTGAGCAATATTAAAACTATTTGACATCAAAGTTGTAACTCGTCCTCCAAATATGTCATCAAGATATGCAAGTCTTGCAGGATTTACATCCAATATTGTAACTCTTGCCCCCATCCCCACAGCTACTTTTGCTGCATTTGTACCTACCGTTCCTCCACCTATTATTACTACTTCTGCTGGCTCTACTCCTGGTACTCCCCCCATTACAATTCCTCTTCCTTCATTTAGGTTTGTAAGAAGATAAGCTCCTATTGTCACCGACATTCTTCCAGCTACTTCACTCATGGGAGTCAAAAGAGGAAGAGCTCCATTATCTAGTTGTACCGTCTCATAAGCAATTCCTATTACTTTTTTCTTTAATAAGGCTTCTGTTTGTTGCTTATCAGGAGCTAAATGAAGATATGTAAAAAGAACCTGCCCTTCTTTTAAATAATCGTATTCACTTGGTTGTGGTTCTTTTACCTTCATAATCATATCTGCTACATCATACACTTCTTTTGCAGTAGAAAGTATTTTAGCACCAGCTTTTACATATTCTTCATTTGCTATACCACTTCCTATTCCCGCATCTTTTTCAATGTATACTTCATTGCCATTTTTGACAAATGCCTCTACTCCCGCAGGAGTAATTGCCACACGGGACTCTGCAGTTTTTATCTCTTTTGGAACACCAATTTTCATACTCTATCTCCCCTTTATCAATTTTTGCTAAACATTTTCAATATATTAATTCTACAAAGATATTAAAAATCCTTCAACAAAAAATAGAAACTATAAAAATTTTTAAGTAAACAACATACTTTCTTTAAATTTTCCCGCAAATTTAAAAAGGCGCACATGACGCCTTTATACTATATTCTATATATGATTGCACCAAGATTTTTTAACTTTTCTTCCATTTTTACATAGCCTCTGTCAATATGATAAATATCGTTTATTTCAGTCTTACCTTCTGCAATAAGTCCCGCCAATACTAAGGCTGCTCCCGCCCTTAAATCCGTTGCTTTAACTTCTGCCCCTGTTAAATGATCAACTCCTGTAACAACAGCACTTCTTCCTTCTATCTTTATATTTGCTCCCATACGCTTTAGCTCATCCACATGCATAAACCTATTTTCAAAAACTGTTTCTATTATAACGCTTGTCCCTTTTGCCACTGTCATCATAGCCATCATTTGAGCCTGCATATCTGTTGGAAAGCCTGGATAAGGAAGAGTTTTTATGTCCAATGCTTTATAATTTTTAGTTCCTTTTACTCGCAGTCCTTTAGGCTCTTCTATTATTTCAATCCCACATTCTGTTAATTTCGCAATTATAGGCCTTACATGATCCACTATGACATTTTCTATAAGAACATTTCCTCCAGTCATTGCAGCTGCTACCATAAAGGTCCCCGCTTCAATTCTATCCGGTATGACAGTATGCTCAACCCCTTTTAGCTCTTTTACTCCTTCAATTCTTATTGTATCTGTACCAGCACCTTTGATTTTTGCACCCATCTTGTTGAGAAAATTGGCAAGGTCAACAATTTCTGGCTCTTCGGCAGCATTTTCTATTATAGTAATTCCATCTGCAAAAACTGCCGCCATCATAATGTTTTCTGTAGCCCCAACACTTGGAAAATCCAAATAAATTTTTTTGCCTGTTAACTTCTGAGCTCGTGCTTCTACATAACCATGTCCTATAGTGATGTCTGCTCCCAATGTTTGAAATCCCTTCAAATGCAAATCTATTGGCCGAGAGCCAATAGCACAACCACCTGGCATAGAAATTTTAGCGTGTCCTAACCTTGCAAGTATAGGCCCCATCACCAAAAATGATGCTCTCATTTTTTTCACCAACTCATATGGGGCTTCTACATCTTTAATATCTATTTTTATTTTTAATTTTTCATTCTCAAACTCACATATAGCGCCAAAATGTTTAATTAACTCGATCATAACATTGACATCTTTTAAAGTAGGTATGTCATCTAGCACTATTTCCCCTGATGATAATAAAGAAGCGGCAATTATAGGCAACACAGAATTTTTAGCACCACTTATTTTTACACTTCCTTTAAGTGGTGGGCTTTTTTCAACAATAAATTTCGTTCTTATCACCCTCTTTTAATACTCTATTGCTATAATAGGCGTTGCAACCCACAAATAAGTTTTATCATCAAAAGAACTATATCTTATTGCTACGTTTAAATTTATTTTTTCACTTCCTAATTTAATATATTCTTTTAATTTGCTTGAATAAGCAGAGACACTTATTATATTTTCCTCTTCCATTCCTTCTATTTTTTGTGCATCTAATTTGTCAAGCACTAATTTAACTATACTACTGTTTTTTTCTTTATTCAACTTCCCTTTAAAAGTTCCAACAAAGCATACTGTTACCTTAGGTTTTAGCTCTAACAATTTAAAAGAATTATTTATAAGGGACCTTTCTTTTAAAACATTGTCATAACCCTTAATGAGATATTCGTCTATTAACATATATGTCTCGCTTTGGGCACCATTTTTTAAACTTTGCACTGCTATGTTTATATGTCTCGTGTTTTCTGCATATTCTACTACTAGTTGTCTAAATTTGTTTTCTTCGATGCGAGATACCTTGATTTTTTGTTTGTCTAAATTCATGTTTTTTATTGTTACTTCGACATATTCATTTATTTTGTCAAAAGATGTAAAATCATCATTGACCTTTGACCATGCGTTTATATTTGCATATTCATATTTCGCACCTGTACTTAAAAAAGACCTCTTTACAAGTTCTACGTCATCATCAAAGGAAAGAAAAGCTTGTCTTTGAACCCCCAGCGAAAATAAAACCGCAAAAATCATTATTCCTATAATTATCCTTTTATCCATATGCCATACCTCCATATATACTTTTTTAAAAGAAAAGGCGGTAAAATATCAGCGAATCCACAAGGGGGAAAATGGATCCACCGATTTTTACCGCCCTTCTATTTTTAATTATTAACGGAAATAAAAAAATTTATTCATCAATCTCAAATATTTCATTATTGACATAATAGGAAAAACGGACATCTATTAGAAATAATTAGATAAAAAGAGAATAAGTCAGAAAAGGTCAGATATATGTAGATAAATTATCCTCGTGAACTTTTTTAGTCAAAAAAGGTCAAAAATCAAATTTGTTTTATAATCCTGTTAGAGTAAAATTATAAATGAAAGGAAAAATATCTCAAAAAGGAGGTGTAGTATATGTTTTGGGTAGCACTTATTGTAGTAGGACTCATATCTAGTCTTGTATTTCATCCTTTGTTTAACTACAAAGCAGGAGAATCTTATGGGGAAAAGTTAAATAAAATTTACGGAACATATTGGGCAGCACTAGTTGCGCATTTAATCGGTGCATGGGTTGGCGGTGCTTATCTTGGCAAATGGGGCTGGATAGTCGCTGATTACAATGTAATAGGCGGATTCATTGGAGCAATAGTAATTGGTTATCTTTGGTACCTAATCGCTAAAAGTCAAACAAAATCAGAAGCTAATAAATAAAAATTTATAAAAGCGGGGTCACTCCCCGCTTTTATATTCTTCTGGTCTTTTGTCAGTCAAGTTAAACGCATATTTTATCGCCTGAATTATTCTCAAAGAGGCTTTACCATCACCATAGGGATTTACAGCATTAGCCATTTTATCATATTCTTCCTTATTTTCAAGAAGCAATGTCCCTTCGTTGTACACAACCTGCTCTTCTGTACCGATCACTTTTACAGTACCCGCTTTAACAGCCTCCGGTCTTTCGGTGACATCTCTCAAAACAAGCACAGGTTTACCAAGAGAAGGTACTTCTTCCTGTAGCCCTCCCGAATCAGTCATCACCATATAACATTTTGCCATGAGATTGTGCATTTCATCTGTATCAAGGGGGTCTAAAAGAAGTACATTGGTAAGCTCTCCTAATATTCTAAATACCGGTTCTCTTACTACAGGGTTTTTATGCACAGGATATACTATATAAACATCCTCGTAATTTTGAGCAATATTTTTAAGAGCATTACATATATTTTCAAGGGGTTTACCCCAATTTTCCCTTCTATGGGCTGTAACAACAATGACTTTTTTATTATTGTAATCAATTTGGTTGAGCCGTTCATCCCTAAAAATATAATCTCTCTTTACAGTATATACCATTGCATCTATGACGGTATTACCCGTAACAAAAATACTTTCTTCATCTACTCCTTCTTTTAAAAGATTAGATTTTGCTGTAATTGTAGGAGCAAAGTGCAAGTCTGTCAATACTCCCGTAAGCCTTCTATTTATCTCTTCTGGATATGGAAACCATTTGTTAAAAGACCTCAGCCCTGCTTCTACATGTCCTACTTTAATTTTGTGGTAAAAAGATGCAAGTGCAGAAACAAAAGTTGTCGTAGTATCGCCGTGTACCAACACAAGATCAGGTTTTTCTCTATTAAAGACCTTTTCAAGCCCTATAAGAGCAGAAGTAGTAATTTCAGATAATGTTTGTTTTTCTTTCATGATGTTTAAATCGTAATCGGGAGTAATATTAAAAAGCCTCAGCACCTGATCAAGCATTTCACGGTGCTGGGCTGTAACGCATACTTTTGATTCAAAATCCTTTTCTCTTTCCAAAGCTTTAATAAGAGGTGCCATTTTAATAGCTTCAGGCCTTGTTCCAAAAACAGATACGATTTTTAATGTCATCATTTTACACTCCTTAATACGTGGTCAACGGACCTGAGTACCCTTTTTTTGCTTTTCTAAAAGCCCAAGTTTATCTGCACCCCACATTACAAACAAAATTGATAGTATAAAAATAATCAAACCTTTTGTTTCATTACTGGAGGATATCAATATAGCACTTATTCCCAGCAGCAAACTTACGCCGTACATTATAAGCACAACCTGTCTTTGTGTAAGGCCTTTTTCTAAAAGCCTGTGGTGCAAATGCCCTTTATCTGCTTCCATAATTGGTTTACCGTTTATCAGTCTCCTTACAATTGCAAACGTAGTATCAAATATAGGCACACCTAATGCAAGGATTGGGACTGCTATAGCAATTGCCGCTGCCGATTTTACTGCTCCCTGTATCGATATAGCCGCTAGTACAAATCCTAAAAACATAGCCCCTGTATCTCCCATAAAAATTTTTGCAGGATTAAAATTATAAGGCAAAAAGCCTAAAGCAGCACCCGCAATAGCGATTGAAATAACAGCAGTTGCAAATCTGCCATTTAAAAGGGAAACTATGAATAAAGAACCCGATGATATAACTGCTATTCCTGCTGCCAGTCCATCAAGGCCATCGATGAGATTCATAGTATTTGTAATCCCTACCACCCAAAAAAGCGTAAGAGGAATAGCCAACCAACTTTTTAGATATATCATTCCATCCCCAAAAGGATTAGAAAGCCAATCTATTCTCACACCACTTATTATTAGTACCATGGCTGCTACCAACTGTCCTAAAAGTTTAACTTTTGCACTAAGACTGTACTTGTCGTCAAACAATCCCAATGCTGCAATTATGGTTGCTCCTGTAACTATGCCAATGGTTTCATGGGTTTTTGGCAAAAAAAGCAATATACTTGTTATCGTTCCTAAAAATATAGCCACTCCGCCTAATCTAGGAACAGGTTTTGTATGTATTCGTCTTTCCTCATTAGGTATATCAATGGCTCCAATTACAAAAGCCAATTTCTTCGCCATTGGAGTAGCAATAAGTGACACCACAAATGCCATAACAAAAGATAAGAGGTATACCTTCATTTTTTAACACTCCTTTTAAGTTCACCATACCTTCCTTTGATTGACATCAATATTATTTTATCTCTCAATCTTTACTAAGTCAACATTTGCTTCCTTTAAAAGCCTAAAAGCCAATTCATCGGGATACTCTTCTTCATATACAATTCGCTTAACTCCCGTATTAATTAACATTTTAGCACACATAACACAAGGACTAGCATTTACGTAAAGTGTAGCCCCTTTAGTACTTACCCCATGCAGTGCTGCCTGTATAATCGCATTTTGCTCTGCATGTACACCTCTACAAAGTTCTGGCCTTTCCCCTGACGGTATCCCTAATTGATCTCTCAAACAACCTGTTTCTTCACAGTGGGCAAGTCCTGTAGGAGGACCATTATACCCTGTTGAAATTATGTGTTTATCAACTACTAAAATAGCTCCAACTTGCCTCCTAAGGCAAGTAGAGCGAGTTTTTACCACATCTACAATTTGCATAAAATATTCATCCCATGAAGGTCTCATCTGTCTACATTCCTTTCAATAAGGAAGTGGATTATTTAGTTCCAAACAATCTATCCCCCGCATCTCCCAAGCCTGGTACAATATAACCATGTTCATTTAAGCCTTGATCTATGCTGGCTACATAAATAGGAATCTCTGGATGTTCTTTGTGAACTGCCTCAATTCCTTCTGGAGCAGCTATTAAATTCACCAATTTTATATTTTGCGCGCCTCTTTCTTTGAGAAAGTGTATAGCAGCACAAGCCGATCCTCCTGTCGCAAGCATTGGATCTACTACAATAAGGTCTCTTTCTGCTATGTCGGGAGGCAGTTTGCAATAATATTCTACAGGTTTTAAAGTCTTAGGGTCCCTGTAAATCCCTATATGTCCCACTTTAGCAGCAGGTATGAGTTTTAACATACCGTCTACCATGCCAAGTCCTGCTCTTAATATAGGGATTATTCCTAATTTTTTTCCTGCAATCACTTTTGTTTTTGCCATTGCCACTGGAGTTTTTACCTCTATCTCTTCAAGAGGTAAATCTCTCGTGACTTCATATGCCATAAGCATTGCAATTTCTTCTACTAATTCTCTAAATTCTTTAGAGCCAGTATTTTCATCCCGTATTAGGCTTATTTTATGTTGTATAAGTGGATGGTCAATGACAAATACATTTTTATACATTTTTTACCTCCTGTAAATTTAAAGTTTCTTTCCTATTAAAAATCAATATCATTTGCTATACTTTTTCTCAATTTCCGCTATTTTGTCTATTCTTCTCTGATGGCGTCCTCCTTGAAAAGTTGCCTTTAACCATTCATCCACCATCATCACAGCAAGACCTGGTCCTGTAATGCGTCCTCCCAAGCACAAAATATTAGCATTATTGTGTTCCTTAGCAGCTTTTGCTGAAAAAACATCTTCCACATGAGCAGCTCTAATTCCTGGTACTTTATTTGCCGCTATGCACATGCCAATGCCCGTCCCACAAACCAAAATTCCTTCACTGTACTCACCAGATGCAACAGCCTCTGCTACTTTGAGAGCATAATCTGTATAATCGACAGAATCTGTACTAACAGTGCCAAAATCTTTATAGGCTATCCCCTTTTCATCTAAATATTTTTTTATAGCTTCTTTAAGGTCGTAGCCACCATGGTCCGCACCTAATGCAATCACTTTTTTATCCTCCCTTTCTTCTGAAATTTTAGTTATAACCTTTGAAATTAAATCCTCTAACTCGCGTGCCGTTTGCCTATATACTTCCATCGGCATGCCATAAGGGTCTTCTACTTCACCCTCTAATCCTACATATTCCTTTAAGGTAAAAACTTTATAGGAATATTCTGGATATTGCACAAGTATGCTTTGTTTATGAGAATTCGACATAGTTAAAATTAAATTCGCCTCTTCTAAATCTTGACGTCTTAAATTTTTTGACCTATGTTTTGAAATATCTATATTGTAATCTCGTTTTAGCACTTCTATCGCTTGTTGTGAAGCAGGAAAACCTTCCGATGCAAAAACTCCTGCAGATTGTGCTTCAAAATCCTTACCTAAAGTTTTTGCTTTTGCATTAAAAAGCCCTTCCGCCATAGGACTTCTACAGGTATTCCCCGTACACACAAATAATACTTTCATATCAATTCTCCTTCAGCACTTATTTCTTTATAACCAGCAGCTTTTTCTAATCTGTTCATAATAGCAAGTCCAATATTGTTATATTCAAAACTTTCAGCAAAAATTACATCTACTCCCTTTTTGTCAAATTGTCGTAAAACTGCAAAAAGATTCTTCGCTATCGTCTCTGGTCTCTTTCTATCTCCTACGACAATAATTTCTCCTTTTTTATATTGTGTCGAAGTTTGTACCGTTGCCATTATACCAACTTTTTTACCATATTTCAATTGTTCTTCTGTCAATTCTTGAATTTTTTTTACAACTTTCTCAAGGTCTCCTTTTACTATATAAACCTCCGCGTTAGGCGAGTAATGTTTGTACTTCATTCCTGGAGATTTAGGCTTTAAATTCCCCTTTGGTTTTTTTAAAAGTGAAGGATCCACTTCAACATTTCCTATCACTTCTTTAAGCATCTCCAAAGTAACCGCTCCCGGTCTTAAAACAACTGGCATCTTTTCTGTTAAATCCAAAACAGTAGATTCTACGCCAAAATCGCATTTTCCCCCGTCTATTATTATATCTACTTTTCCATCCAAATCTTCGACAACGTGGGAAGCGTCGGTAGGACTAGGCTTGCCCGAAACATTAGCGCTAGGAGCAGATATAGGAACTTTTGCCCTTTTAATTAAAAGATGAGCAATTGTGTCTGACGGCATCCTTATAGCTACAGTATCCATTCCAGCCGTATTAACATAAGGCACTTTTTGCGATTTTTTAAAAATAAGTGTTAAAGGGCCTGGCCAAAATTTCTCCATGAGAATTTTAGCTTTTTGAGGTATGTCTTCCACAAGGTCATAAATCTGCTCTAATTCTGCAATATGAACAATAAGAGGGTTATCTTGAGGTCTTCCCTTTACCATAAATATTTTCTTTACAGCCTCTTCATCAAAAGAATTAGCCCCAATTCCATAAACTGTCTCTGTTGGAAAAGCCACAAGACCTCCTTCCCTTATCACTTTTGCTGCAAGATCAATAAGCTCAATTTCTGGATTATTTCTATCAACGCGTATTATTTTTGTCATTTAAGGCACTCCCTGCATAAACAAAATTTACAAATACTTTGTTATTATTATACCACCTATAAAGCCTAATATCATCCCCAAAACCGAAATTTTCCCTTTGTAAACATTTCTGGCCTCAGGAATTACATCGCCACAAGTCACATACAACATAGCTCCTCCTGCTATACTTAGATTTAAACCAATAAAATAAGGGGATATGCCACCTGTTACAATTCCGATTAAAGCACCTATTCCTGTAGGAATCCCAGCCAATATGGTGTATATTACATTTTTGTAAGGAGGTATTCCACCAGCAGAAAATGGCGTTGCCATTGCTAAACCTTCAGGAAAATCGTGCAAAGCAATAACCAATGCGATGTCAACACCTAATGACTGAGACACCATAAAGCCAGAACCTACAGCAAGTCCCTCAGGAAAATTATGTAAAGCAATTGCAATTGCTAATAGTACTCCTTCTTTTATGAAACTTCCGGCAATGTCCATATTCTCTATTATCATGTCAAAAAAAGAAATCAAAATAGCTCCTACTAATATCCCAATTGTCCCCAATGGAATACTTGCTATATCAAAAGCATGAGGCAAAAGGTCAAAAGCAACAATAGAAAGCATTAAACCTGCAGCAGTACCCATAATGCCACTAAAAAATCTATTAGAAGGGTTTTTTAAAAAATATGTCACAGCTCCCCCCATTCCCGTACCAATTATTCCAACCAAAGAGCCTATTATCATCCCATTGAACGCGTACATAAAAACATCTCCTCAATTTTTAAATCTATTTCAAATGTATTAAACCATTATTGAACTTATGCTTATCACAAAAAAATTCGCCCGAAGGTAGGAGGACCATCGAGCGAACAAAGCGTCCTCTATAGAGGACAGCTGGGGGGCAATGTTAATTGTACGCATTTTGTCATATATTGCTATTTATTAGTTTAACTTGATAAAGCGTTCTTAATAATTATAATTTATAACGATTATTTAGTCAAGTACAAAAATTTTAATTATACCTTTATTTTTTGATAATACAAATTTATATCTTTTTAAGAAATATAAAAAGAACAGGTTTTCCTGTTCCTTTAATTTAGATTCACATTCTTGAGTTTTTCTGCCTGGTCATTTAAAATTAAAGCATCTATAATTTCGTCCAAATCCCCATCAAGAACTTCTTGTAATCTATATAAAGTCAAACCTATTCTGTGGTCAGTAACTCTGCCTTGAGGAAAATTATAAGTCCTTATCCTCTCGCTCCTTTCTCCCGTACCTACTTGAGACTTCCGCACCTCAGCAATTTCTTTTTGTTGCTCTTGTAGAGCCATTTCATAAAGCTTTGCTCGCAAAATTTTAAGAGCTCTTTCTCTATTTTGAAGTTGTGACCTTTCATCCTGGCAAGTTACCACAATTCCTGTCGGAATATGTGTAACTCTAACTGCAGAATCTGTTGTATTTACACTCTGTCCTCCATGGCCACCAGATCTGAATACATCTATCCTTATATCATTTGGATTTATCTCTACATCAACTTCCTCAACCTCAGGCAAAACTGCCACTGTAGCAGTAGAAGTGTGAATTCTTCCTCCTGCTTCAGTGGTTGGAACCCTTTGAACCCTGTGAACACCACTTTCGTACTTCAACCTGCTGTATGCTCCTTTGCCAGAAATATTCAAAATTACTTCCTTAAATCCTCCAATATCTGTTTCATTTGAGCTCATTATTTCCACTTTCCACCCTTTTTTCTCCGCATACATGGAATACATCCTAAAAAGGTCATGGGCAAAAAGAGCTGCCTCTTCTCCTCCTGCTCCTGCCCTAATCTCCATTATGACGTTTTTCTCATCATTTGGATCTTTTGGTATTAATAGAATTTTTATCTCCTCTAATAATTCTTCTTTTTTTTCTTCTAAATGAGAAAGCTCTTCCTCCGCCATTTCCCTAAGTTCTTTTTCATCAGAAGATAATAATTCTTTTGTAGAATTTATATCTTCGACAACTTTTTTGTATTCCCTATATTTTAACACAATCTCCTCAATAGCCGCATGCTCTTTCACATATTTTCTCCACTCGCCTACATTTGAAATAATATTAGGATCACTTATCTTCTGACTTAATTCTACATATCTATCTTCTATTGCTTGTAATTTATCAATCATCATCTCACCTCAAAGATTGATTATACCACATATTATCTTTTGTGAAAACTATAGCTTATGCTCCGCTATTATCACCCTATCAATACCCGCTAAATCTTTAATTATTTCAACATCTTTAAATCCACTTTCTTCTAAAAGAGTAGTTACTTCCTCTTTCTGACTATATCCTATCTCAAAACCAATTTTTCCACCCGATTTTATATAAAAAGGAGCTTCTCTTATAATCTTTTTGTAGAAAAAAAGTCCGTCTTCTCCTCCATCTAACGCCACAATAGGTTCTTTTTTTACTTCTTCCTGCAATAGCTCAATTTCTCTTTTTTTAATATAGGGAGGATTTGACACAATAAAGTCAAATTTTAAATTTGGCGGAAGATTACAAAAAAGGTCACTTTCTATAAAGAAGATTCTATCTAAAACCCCTTGCTTTTTTGCATTATGCTTTGCAATTTCAATAGCTTTTTTACTGATATCAACCGCATACACAGTACAATCCGGAAAATATTTAGCTATGCTTACAGCTATGGCACCACTTCCCGTGCCAATATCTAAAACTACATCTCCCCTTTTTAACCTTTTTAATGTTTCTTCTACAAGAATTTCTGTTTCTGGTCGGGGTATTAACACATTTTCATCCACAAAAAATTCTAACCCCATAAAATATTGTTTTTTTACAATATATTGATAAGGTATATGAGACTTTCTCATATTTATAAATTCTAAAAAGCGTTCCAATTGTTCCTTAGATATTTCCTCTTCTCTTCTAAGAAAAAGAGCAGTTCTATTAATTTCAAAACAATGGGCTAAAAGCAATTCAGCTTCAAGCCTAGGATTATCGCATACCCCTTTTAACTCTTTTGCCCCCCAATTTATTGCCTCATATACTTTCAAATTCTTGTCCTCCCTCATCTTCTAAAACACTTTTAAGCGATGCAATAGCAACTTCTAATTGGCTGTCATCTGGCTCTCTTGTAGTAAGCTTTTGTAACAGCAAGCCAGGATAAATAAAAACCCTTATTATTTTATTGTCACTTCGCCCTGCTAATTTTATTATTTCATAAGATATACCAGCAACTACAGGAAGCAAAAGAATTCTACTGAGTATTCTTATATAAAAAGTAGGCCATTTTAAAAAAGAAAAAATTATTATCGAGACAATCATAACTATAAAAAGAAAATTTGTCCCACAGCGAGGGTGTAAAGTAGTATATTTGCGGGCATTTTCCACTGTCAATTCCTCCTCATGCTCAAGGCAATGAATAGCTTTATGCTCTGCCCCATGATACTCGAATATTCTCTTTATATCTTTCATCTGTGATATTAATACAAGATACAAAATAAAAATAGCAACTCTTAACAATCCTTCGACAAAATTTATAACTACAGTATTTTTTGTAAACAATTTGATATAATCGGCTACATATGTCGGCCCAATAAAAAATATGATAATTGATAAAATTAAAGATATAACGACAGAAAAATACATCAAAATATCCTCTAACTTATCTCCAAAAACTTTTTGTAAAAATAAGTCAAATTTTGAAATATTTTCTTCATCTTTTTCTTCAAAAAGTTCTGCAGAATAAGTAAGGCTTTTAACACCTACAATAAGAGAATCAAAAAGAGCAAAAGTACCTCTTATAAAAGGCAATGAAAAAAATTTATTCCTTTTAGTCAAAGGTTTTACATACTCTTTCTTTATAATTATTTCATCTCCTTTTCTTACAGCTGTCGCTACGCTGTTGTGTCCTCTCATCATAACTCCTTCAATTACTGCTTGACCACCTATATCAGTTTTCTTCATCTTCACACCTCTTTTCTAGGTACGGGGAACTTCATGGCATTTTCGACACCTTGCCTCATATGTTTCGTACGCCCCTACTAAAATGATTGGGTCATCATACCTTGCAGGTTTTCCATTGATAAGCCTTTGAGTGCGAGTAGCAGGATTGCCACATTTCACACATATAGCTGTCAACTTATCCACGGACTCCGCAATTGCCATTACATCAGGAGTAGGGCCAAAAGGTTCTCCCCTAAAATCCATATCCAACCCAGCACAAATGACTCTTTTACCTAAATCTGCAATTTCCCTTACAACATCCACAAGTAAATGATCAAAAAACTGAATTTCATCAATTGCGATAACATCTGTGTCTTCTTCTAAATGCTCAATTATTTCAGATGCCTTTACTACACTAATAGCATTTATATTAGTGCCATTGTGGGATACCACTTTGTCAATAGAATATCTATTATCAATGGCCGGTTTAAAGACTTGTACTTTTTGTTTGGCAATTTGTGCCCTTTTAATCCTTCTTATTAGTTCTTCACTTTTACCGCTAAACATAGGACCAACTATAACTTCTATAAAGCCATGATCTAATGAACCGTATATCATAAAAACCACCTTTCTTAATGTCAAATTAAAAACAAAAGGTTAGAGTTTTCTCCACTCTAACCCCCAGATTATTTTTCTTCTAAATTAAATCTCTTCCTAAATCTTTCAACTCTTCCACCAGTATCCACAATCTTCTGCTGGCCTGTAAAGAAAGGATGGCATTTGGAACATATTTCTACTCTAATTTCTTTCTTTGTAGAGCCTGTTATAAAAGTATTTCCACATGCACACCTTACAACCGCATCATGATAATAGGTAGGATGTATATTCGGTTTCACAGCTTTCACCTCTTTCGCCCAAAACTCATACGGAGAAATTATAACACAAGTTATGCACAATATCAAGATTTATATAATTGTGCTCTTATCATATTTATAAACTCTGCATTAGATTTAGTTCGTATTAATTTTTCAATTAACATCTCTGTAACCTCTGTAGCAGGTAAATTCGACATAGCTTTTCTTAATATCCACATGGCCTCCAATTCTTCTTTAGTAAGCAGCAATTCTTCCTTTCTTGTACCCGATTTGTATATATCAATAGCAGGGAATATTCTTCTTTCCTGTAATTTTCTGTCAAGATGAAGTTCCATATTACCTGTTCCTTTAAATTCTTCAAATATAACATCATCCATACGACTTCCCGTTTCAATCAAAGCAGTAGCAAGGATAGTTAAACTCCCACCTTCTTCTATATTCCTGGCTGCTCCGAAAAATCTTTTCGGAGGATGTAATGCAGAAGGGTCAATACCACCAGAAAGAGTTCTTCCTGAAGGAGGTGTAACAAGATTATAAGCTCTCGCCAACCTAGTAATACTATCTAAAAGAATCACCACATCCTTTTTATACTCTACAAGTCTTTTAGCATGTTCTAATACCATTTCAGCCACTTTGATATGATGTTCTGGCGGTTCATCAAAAGTAGAATACACTACTTCTCCTTTTATAGAGCGTTTCATGTCAGTCACTTCTTCAGGTCGTTCATCAATTAAAAGCACTATGAGAATAACTTCTGGATGGTTATGTGAAATGCTATTGGCAATTTGCTTAAGTAAAGTTGTTTTTCCTGCTTTTGGCGGTGCAACAATCATACCTCTTTGCCCTTTACCTATAGGAGCAATAATATCTACCAATCTCATAGAAAATTCTGTAGGGGATGTTTCTAATCTCAGTTTTTCATTAGGAAAAATAGGAGTCAATTCATCAAAAGGAATCCTTTTCTTGGCATTTTCGGGATCTTCACCATTTATAGATTCCACATAAAGAATCGCAGAATACTTTTCCCCTTCTCGAGGAATCCTTGTGATCCCTCGTACTTTGTCGCCAACTTTTAAGCCAAAGCGTCTTATTTGGGATTGAGAAATATATATATCTTTAGGTCCCTGAACAAAGTTTTCAACTCTTAAAAATCCGTAACCATCTGGCAAAATATCAAGAATGCCTTCTGCCACTACATCACCTTGCGTCTGTATAAGTTCTTTTAAAGGGTCAGAAAGTTCTTTAACAATTGGCAAAATATCTTTTGCAGAAATTGTTTGAGCTTGTAAGCTATTTGCGGCATTTTCAGCACTAATAGATTTTACATGGCCATTTCTCGATACATTAGAATCGTAATTTAAAGTGCCATCTGTATTTTTCTCTGCTGCACTTTCGTGTGACTTTTGAGTTTGCCTTTCATTTAAACCTTCTTCTTTTTTGTTATCCTTTTGAATTAAATTTTTTTCATTTGCTTGATTAGCTTTTTCTAAAATTTTTTCTTTTAGCTCTTGTTTTCTGTATTTCGTAATACTTTTAATACCTAACTCCTTTGCTATCTCTCTTAGTTCCATCAAACTTAAATTTTCCAAAGTATTAATATCAAAATCCAAAAGTACACCTCCCAAAATAATAATTTTAACAAATCAAGTCTTCACTACCTCATTTTAAAAAAGTGCAACAGGGAAGTTACTTAGAAGATAAAAATGTGGCTTTAAGCAAACATACTTTTCGCAAAAGATACTTATTATTAAAAACACAAAAAGAAAATGCTAAAAGAAATGAATACGTATAATCTTATTCTATTTTATTTATATTTTTTTGGAATGTCAAGTAGTTATTTTCAGTTCCAAATTTATAATTGACAATTTGTAGAAAATTTATACATAAAAAACAAAAAGCAGGTGAAAGCCTGCTTTAGATTATGCTTTTCCTGCTGCGCCAAACAAAATCATTTTTTGCTTAATTACTTCTTTCATCGCATCTTTGCAAGGACCTAAAATTTTTCTGGGGTCATACACTTCACTATCTTTTTCTATAAGTTCTCTCAATCTTCTTGCAAATGCTTGTCTTATATCAGTATCTATATTTATCTTATTTATGCCCAGACTCACTGCTTTTTTTATAGCCTCTTCAGGAACTCCTGAAGCCCCGTGTAAAACTAAAGGAATATTAAGCATTTCTTTTATCTTTTTAAGTCTGTCAAAATCAAGCTTAGGTTCTCCTTTGTAAGGCCCATGAGCTGTCCCGATAGCTATAGCTAAATAATCTATTCCCGTTTCTTTTGCAAATTTTAAAGCTTCTTCTGGGTCTGTCATAGCCGCTTCTCTTTCATCTACTGTTATGTTATCCTCTGTACCACCAATTTTCCCGATTTCAGCTTCAACAGAAACCCCCATTCCGTGAGCAATTTCTACTACAGTTTTCGTCACTTTTATATTTTCTTCGAGGGGCAATTTTGAGGCATCCATCATTACAGAAGTCCAACCATTTCTTAAGCATTTCATGACCGTATTGAAATCTGTACCGTGGTCAAGGTGAAGAGCAACTGGAACTGAAGCTTTTTCAGCCATTGTTCTAACAATAGACGAAATCGTCTCAATACCAGCATATTTAAGCCCACCTTCACTGACTTGTATTATAACTGGTGATTTAGTCTCTTCTGCTGCTTCCACAATAGCTTGAGTAATTTCTAAATTACTGGTGTTAAAAGCTCCAACTGCATATCCTTCTTTATGGGCTTTTTTTAATATCTCTATACCTGTTACTAACATTAGCAACAACTCCTTTACTACAACTGATTTTAAAATGCTGCCCAAATATTATATAACATTACTTTTTCATTATAGCATTTGTTTAAAGCTAGCACAAGAAAAATATAAAAAGGTACAAACGTACCTTTTACAAACATTATACAATCATTTCCTGCTTTAAGTTCTCATAAACTAAATTCCTTAGTGCTATTATGTCAAAAGGTTTAGATATAAAAGGAAATTCCGTAAAAGGTTCTTGTGGCTCATCAGCTGACATTATAATACCTTTCATGTTTGGATAGATACTCTTAACTTTTTTAATAATTTTTAACATATCCTTTGCCATGTGTAAATCAAATAGTCCTATATCGGGTCTAAATTTCTCTATCTCTCTGTCAAAAAGGCTAATATCACTATAGGACCTTACTTCATGTCCATCCATTGTGAAAATTTCTTCTATTAAACTACAGATTCCCTTATTATCGTCTAAAACTAAAATCCTACTCATTTTATTGCCACCTTTTACACCTATAAATGTTTGTTTTAACACACAATAAATAATATTCTACAAAAAAATAAATATTCCTCTCTTAAAATCAAAATTTTATTAAAAAATTTACGAATTGGCAATTTCTATTGCTTTATCTATAATTTTGTCATCAATCTCTATTCTAATAAATCTAAATTTTCTTTAGTTCTCATTCAATGTTATTAATTTATATTCTCCTCTAATGGCTGATAGTCTTTATTCCTGCTTACATTTTCTTTTTACAAAAGCAAAATAATTGTAGAAAAATAAAAAAGAGCCTAGTTATAGGCTCTAAATTATTGCGCTTTCTCGTTGACCTGCTTTAGACTGGAAAATATGGAACCTGTAGGACATTTTTCGGCACAAATCCCACAATTGGTACATTTTTCATAATTTATCTTTGCTAAATAATTTTCAAAAGTGATTGCTTTTTCGGGGCAACTTCTAACACATATTTGACATCCAATACATCCAACGCTACAATAGCCTCTAACTACCTTACCCGGATCATTACTCTTACATTTTATTATCACTTCTTGGTTATAGGGGACAAGCTCAATTATTCCTTTTGGGCAAACCTCTATACATGCTTTGCAAGCTACGCATTTTTCTTTATCTATAACAGCAACTCCATTAATGATTTGAATTGCACCATAATCACAAACATCTACGCAGGTACCACAACCCAAACAACCGTATGGGCAGGATTTGCATCCTCCAGCCAATATATTCTGGGCTCTACAGTCCCTTATACCATTATATAGATATTTATCTTTTGCTTTACTACGATCTCCTTGGCATAATACAGTGGCTACTTTTCTTTCCACTTCTACATCGTCGACTCCCATTATCTCCGCAATTTTTTTTGCTACAGAATTTCCCCCAACACTACAAGCATTTACTGGAGCTTTCCCCTCTACAATTGCATTAGCATAGGCATCGCAGCCCGGATATCCGCAAGCTCCGCAGTTTGCACCTGGTAAAACTTCTCTTATCTTTTTTACTTTTGGATTTGTTTCCAAAGCAAAAATTTTAGATGCTAAAGAAAGACTTGACCCAAATAAAAATCCTAATCCACCTAATACTACTATTGCATACAATATACCACTCATTTTATTACCTCCTAAACAAGCCCATTAAATCCCAAAAATGCTATGGATATAAGGCCCGCAGTTATTAATGCGATTGGCACGCCCTCCAAAACCTTTGGAACATCTATTATTTCAAGCTTCTCTCTTATTCCGGCCATAAGCAACAATGCTATAGCAAAACCAATAGATGCTCCTAAGGCATTAAAAATCGTTTCAATCAATGTATAGCCTTCTTGAATATTTAATAGGGCAACTCCTAGTACTATACAGTTAGTGGTTATCAATGGAAGATATATACCTAATGCACCATAGAGATTAGGACTAGTTTTTTTAAGAAATATTTCAACAAATTGTACTAAAGAAGCTATTACAAGTATAAAAACGATAGTTTGCAAATATTCTAAATTTAGTGGAACTAATATCGCGTGATGTATTATATAAGTTATAACTGATGACAGCGTAATTACAAAAGTTACAGCCATACCCATGCCAGTAGCTGTTTCTGTTTTATTAGATACACCTAAGAAGGGACATATCCCTAAAAAACGGGCAAAAACATAATTGTTTACAAATATTGTATTAATCAATATTATAAATATATTCATCTAAAACTTCCTCCTTTGTCCCAGTCTCAGACACTTCTTTTCTCCTTCTAGCATGATTAAAAAGCCCAATCAATATCCCAAGTACAATAAACGCTCCTGGTGGCATTATAAAAATTAGTGCTGGTTCAAAACTTGCCCCAAATAGCTGTATTCCAAACAAACTACCAGATCCTAATATCTCTCTTATGCTTCCCAATATTAATACTGCTAAAGTGTATCCTGCTCCCATGCCTAAACCATCCATTACGGAAGTCAATAAATTATTTTTAGAAGCAAAAGCTTCCGCTCTTCCTAAAATTATGCAGTTAACAACTATTAAAGGAATAAAAATTCCCAATGCATTGTAAAGAGCAGGAGTATAAGCTTTCATAAACATTTCCACTACAGTAACAAAAGTCGCAATAACTACAATAAAAGCTGGAATACGAATTTTATCTGGTATAACTTTTCTTAATAAAGAAACAACTGAATTTGAACCAACTAATACAGCTGTTACAGCTAATCCCATAGCCAAGCCATTAATTGCTGAAGTAGTTACAGCTAAAACTGAACACATACCTAGTGCTTGGACATATATAGGATTTTCCTTAACCAAGCCATTACTAAAGATTTTGGATAATTTCATTCTTAATCCCTCCACGATTTAACTAATTAGCCAATTTTGAATTATATATTTCCCGCACCATATTTACACCATTGACTATTGCATTACTCGTTATAGTTGCACCAGTAAGGGCTTGTATTTCATTATCAGCTTTAGGAGGATGCTTAACAACAACTAATTTGTCAGCTACAGATTTGCCTTTAAAGGCATCGGTGAAGAAGCTCTTAGTTGCATTTGCTCCAAGCCCTGGAGTTTCTTTGTGATTTAAGATTTTGATGCCCGTAATATATCCTTTTTTAGAGATACCAACCATAAATTGAATTTCTCCACCATAACCATTAGAAGTAATTTTAAATACATATCCAACAAGAGACGAATTTCCGTCATAACCTTCACTAACTTCTAACACATTTTGATTAGAACCAGCAATCTCCTTTAATCGCTTTTCATCTAAGGTAACAAAACTTTCCGCTTCTTGCAATACCTCTTGTTTTGCTGCATTATTGGCAATTTTCTCTATTTCTGCTATCTTTTTTGAAGTAATTGCATTTGAAACTCCTAATATTACTCCAGCAGCAGCAGTTATTAAAAGTAAAATTAAACCTATTTTTGCTATCTCCTTCATCTATTTCACCTTCCCAAATACTCTAGGTTTAGTAAATTTCTCAATTAATGGAGTTGCAACGTTCATTAGTAGTATTGAATAAGACACCCCTTCTGGATAAGCTCCTTTAATTCTAATTATTGCTGTTAATACACCTGCCCCAACTGCAAATATAATTCTACCTAAGGGAGTTACTGGCGAGGAAGAATAATCTGTAGCCATATAAAAAGCACCAAGTATTAATCCACCGCCTAATATATGATATGGTAATAATTTAGGTTCAACTCCTAATAACAGTAACATGATAAAGGTTGTTCCTATATAAAATACTGGTATTTTCCAATCTATAACTTTCCTTATTATCAAATATGCAGCACCTATTAACAATAACAAAGCAGAAGTTTCTCCAATAACTCCTGGAATATTACCTATAAACATATCCCTCAATGTTGGAAGTTCAGCACCTGTACCATATTTCATTATGGATAATGGTGTGGCTGATGTGACTACGTCTGGTCTAGTGCCAGTATAGTTTGTCATATGAACTGGCCATGAAGTCATCAACATTGCTCTCGCTGCTAACGCTGGATTCATAAAATTCGCACCTAAACCACCAAAAAGTTGTTTTACAACTATGATGGCAAAAGCAGAACCTATTACTGGTAGCCACCAAGGAGCACTCGCCGGTAAATTAAACGCGATTAATATACCAGTTATTGCAGCAGAAAAATCTGTTATAGTAATAGGTCTTTTAAATAATTTTTGAATTAATGCTTCGGATAAGACAGATGAAACTACTGAAATTAATATTAATTTTAAAGCATTCAAACCAAATAAATATACACTTCCTATAATAGCCGGTGTAAGAGCTATTACCACATCTAACATTATCCTCTTTACCGATTCATTAGATCTTATATGAGGAGATGAAGAAACTATCAATTTATCTTGTAAAACGACTTCTTCTACTTTAGCTAGCATTTCAATCCTCCTACCTATTTAAGATTTCTTTTTCTAGCAATTATCTCTCTTTTTGCTAGTCTTATAGATTCTGCCAAAGGTCTTTTAGCAGGACATATATAAGAACATGATCCACATTCAACACAATCAAGTGCATTGTATTCTTCTGCCTTTTCAAAATTTTTCTTGAGAGAATAGCTACTTATATACAATGGTAGTAAGTTTACAGGACATACCTCAACACATTTACCACATTTAATACATGGTAGTACTTGCTGTGGTCTTGCCTCCTCTTTTGTCAATATCAATATTCCACCAGTCCCCTTTATAATCGGTACATCTAGAGAATGTTGAGCTATTCCCATCATAGGTCCGCCACTGATAATCTTGCCTGGAGATCCTTCAGTAAACCCTCCACATTGTTCTATCAAATCTTTAAGAGGCGTTCCTATTTTAACAAGAAGATTTTTTGGTTCTTTAATTCCACGGCCTGTAATCGTAGTCACTCTTTCATATAAAGGTTTCCCTTCTAATATCGCATCAGCTACTGCTTTAGTAGTAGCGGCATTGACTACTATAACTCCTACGTCCATTGGCAATCCGCCAGACGGGACAATTCGCCTTAATATAGCATTAATTAATCTTTTCTCATCCCCTTGAGGATATTTCACCTTTAAAGTTGCTATTCGAATGTTTTTCTCATTTTTACTTGCCTCTCTTAAAGCCAATATGGCATCGGGTTTATTTTTCTCTACTCCAATGATTCCTCTTTCTACTCCTACTGCTTTCATAATTGCTTTTAAACCAAATACTATTTTTTCAGGATATTCAACCATTAATCTATGGTCAGTTGTTAAATAAGGTTCACACTCTGCCCCATTTACAAGAATAGTATCGATTTTTTTGTCAGAAGGAGGTGATAATTTGACATGAGTTGGGAATCCAGCTCCTCCCATTCCTGTAATACCAGCCTCTCTAATTATCTCAATAATTTCTTTAGGAGATAAATCTTCCAGGCTTCCTTTTGGTTTTACAGACTCGTCTAGCTCATTCTTTCCATCTGATTCTATAATTACACATTTAACCCTTTGACCAGTAGGTATAAACATAGTCGTAATGTCTTTAACTATGCCCGAGACAGATGAATGTACCGGAGCAGATACAAATGCATCAGATTGCCCAATCTTTTGACCTACTTTTACAGTATCTCCTACTTTCACTAAAGGTTCACAAGGTGCTCCCGCATGTTGATGCAATGGAATATAAACTACTTCGGGTTCCCTTGCTCTTTCTATAGGAAGGCCTTCAGTTAAATCCTTATGATGTGGTACGGTTACCCCACCCTTAAATGTGAGATTTTCTAACTTCATTCTTTTCTTCACCTCTTTTTATTATTCTCTTGTAAAGTCCTTCCCAGCTTATTTATCTTTCTTCTAACACCTCCATCAATCCCTTATCCATTTAAGCCTGCATTTTTACACAATTATATATACTTAAATTTTTAAGTATTTTATTGGCCCTAAAGAATATTTTATAATATTTTATTTCACATAACAAGAAAATTTAAATTTTACAAAACCAGAAGCAGGCACTAAGTCAAGGATGACGAATGTGCCCGAAACCCCGCTTGAGCCCGATGGCGAGTGCTAGTTTAGTCTGCGATATCGCCGGAGCAAACGATGCAAAATGCCAACAATGATAATATTTTGTTAACAAACTGAAATAAACTATATGGAGAAAATTCTTTACAAAAAAATAGCTTGGTTATTCTGTTGCTCTAATAAATATTACCAATTATATCGCAAAGCTTCTAAAAGCTAAATGTATAATTTTTGCAGAAGTTAGAATGACCTATGAGCTCCCTCAATTTCTCACCTGACATAGTTTCTTCTTTTCTTAAAATATTTGCAATTTTTTCTAAATACTCAAGTTTTTCCTCCAACATTTTTTGAACCTTTTTTTCCTGCTCTTTAATGATTTTGTTTACTTCCTCATTGACTTTATCTTTAGGAACATCCTCTCTGCTGACTATACCCAAATCAGACAAACCAGTATATACCATCTTTTTTGCAATATCAACTGCTTGTTCAAAATCATTGGCAGAGCCTGTACTTCTACTACCTAAAATCAAAAGTTCCGCTACTGTCCCTCCAAGGGCTATCATTATGTCTTTCTCTAATTGTTCTTTAGTATAAATAAGGGAATCCTCTTTATCAAAATGTCTTACAAATCCAAGAGCTTTTCCTCTTGGAACAATAGTAACTGTTGCAACAGAGCCTGGATTTACCATTTCGCTTATTATTGCATGCCCAGCTTCGTGTACAGAAACTCTAAATATTTCTTCTTCCGTAGGTTTACGGTCACTTTTTTCTCCTAGTATAACCTTGTCCACCGCTTCTACAAAATGTTTTTGCAAAATAACATCAGAGTTGTCTCTCATAGCAAGAATCGCTGCTTCGTTGCACAGGCTCTCCAAATGTGCTCCTGAAAATCCAAAGGTGTTTTCAGCTATAGCCTCAAGATTAACATCTTCTCCTAAAGGCTTGTTTTTAGTGTGAATTTTGAGAATTTGCAGCCTTCCACTTTTATCTGGTAAATCCACAACCACTTCCCTGTCAAATCTGCCAGGTCTCAAAAGGGCAGGATCTAATAAATCTGGCCTGTTTGTTGCAGCAATTACTAAAATATTTACCTCTCCATCGCTTTTAATTCCATCCATTTCCACCAACAATTGATTAAGGGTCTGGTCGTATTCATGATGGCTTTCGTTAGTTCCTCTTTTAACTCCTAATATATCAATTTCATCAATAAAGATTATCGCACTGTTTTTTCCTTCTTTTCGAGCAATATTTTTTGCCGTTTTAAATAGGTTTCTAACTCTTTGAGCACCAACCCCTGCATACATTTCTATAAATTCACTACCCGAAGTAGCTATAAAGCTCGAATTTGTATATTTTGCAGCTGCTTTTGCTAATAAAGTTTTACCGGTTCCAGGAGGTCCTGTAAGTAATATCCCTTTGATAGGTCGTATACCCATTTTAGATATTTTCTCTCTATTTATTACAAAATCCAGTGCCTCTTTTAGTTCTGCGATAGCAGTGCTTTGTCCCCCGATGTCTTCAAAAGAAATCTCCGATTCAGGTTTAATAATATTCTTGCTTCCAGATATTATTCCTTTGTTTTCTATTATATAATCAAAAAGTAAAAAAATACCTGCTAGAAGCAGTAAAGGAGTAACATTTATACCAAGAAAAGCTGCAAATATCGTAAACGCAATAGTTATTCCCAGTAAAATTTCTTTAACCATTTAGCTTTCCCCCTTGTAAGCCTCACGCGGTATTATTTTATATAAATAATGAGAACCATCTCTTAAATTTAAATAAATATTTTGCTTATCAATATATACAAAAGCCTTTACACCATTTTTACTTGAAATTTCTCTTATTGTATCATACATTTTCATATAATCGCCTTTTTGTATACCTTCGTAAATTGAAAACTGAGAGTTATAATAAACATTATTTAATTTTTCATTAGGATTGTCAATAAGTAAAATATTTATCTTAACAGGATATTTATTTACCTTATTTTCTATTTCTTTATAAGTTTCCATTAAATTTTCTACTTCTCCTAGTCTAACTTTCATAATATACCCATTATTATCAGTTGAAATTGTTACCATTTTAACAAATTTAACCGTACTTACATCTTTTGAAATTTTATCAGGCAAAATTTTATTTTGATACAATTGAAAACTAGCAAATAAAAACCCAAAAACTACTACAAAAGTTACCAAAACAATCTGCCACTTTATTCCTTTGAACAAAACTCTCACTCCTCGTTTATGATATACTGTATTATATCATAGAATATATACTAGGTACAATATCTAAAATTTTGTACATCATAAATTTCAGTAGATGGTCATGAGAGACTTAACATAATGTAGAAGATGTAAAGATTGGCTGTTTTGCACAAAGCAACGGCCTGGACCGAGCAGATAAAAGTTTGTAAAGCCGAAGAAGCTGGGCCGAAAGAAAGAGCAAATTTTGTTTCTCTTATGAAAAGAAGTATAATTTTTTAAGGAAGAATTTATTTAAAATAAGGAGGCAAATTGTATGAGAATAGCTGCTACAATAACAAAGGAGGACTATGTTGAAAAACTTCCCGATGGGCCATATATAATTATTTTTGATACACAAAAAGAAAATATTGAAAAGTATGAGAATCCTGGATACTTTTTAAAAGAAGGAAGAAGAAGGGCTATTGTAGATTTCCTCCTTGACAAAAAAACCGATGTAGTAGTAACTGTACCTGAAGCTTTTTGCAGTATTTCTTATGGAAAGGCAAAACAAAAAGGACTAAAATTTATACGTCTTGAGAAAAGTTTGCCTTATGAAGAAGTTATAAAAAACCTCTCAAAATATGTTGAAAACTTAACTGATACAATTCCCGAAGAGGAACTTGCAAAATAAAAAAGCCTCACAAAGAGGCTTTTTTATTTGATAGGCCTTACTTTCTCCACAACTTTTTCCGCCAGCTCAATATAGGGCACTCCCTCAGGTCCATCATCAAGAGCAGGTGGTATACCTACATCGCTTAACTCTCTGACCTTAACCGTTATTGGAATCTTTACAAGTATTTCTGTTCCTAAATCTTGCGCTAATTTTTCTGTTTCCCCTTCACCAAAAATATTATATCTTTGGTGGCAGTTAGGACATTCAAAATACGACATGTTTTCCACAATACCTATAACTTCTAAATTAACTTTCTTAGCCATATAACCAATTCTTCCTGCTACGTGAGAAGCTGAAGCTTGTGGAGTTGTCACAAGCACAAATTTTGACTCAGGCAATTTTTGCATTACTGTAAGAGGTATATCTCCTGTACCTGGCGGTAAATCTAATACTAAATAATCTAATTCTCCCCAATATACATCATTGAAAAACTGATCAAGAACTCCTGACAAAAGTGGACCTCTCCATATTAAAGGTGTATCTTCGTCAATAAAATTGCCCATTGAAATCACTTTTATCCCGAATCTTTCTAATGGCAAAATAGTGTGCTCATCCAACGCGTAAGGTCTTTCATTCACAATCCCCAAAAGTCTTGGAACACTAAATCCCAACACATCCGCATCCAAAAGCCCTACTTTAAAGCCTAATCTGGCAAGAGCTACAGCTAAATTAACCGCAACAGTGGACTTGCCTACTCCACCTTTTCCACTACCTACTACTATTACTCTCGTATTTTCAAATATAGGTTTTCTGCCACCGCTAAGCTTTCTTGCTAAATTTTGTCTTTCTTCTTCTGTCATGCTACCTAAATTTACTATTACTTCTGAAACTCCTCCAAGTTTGGATACTTCCTCGATAGTATCTTTTTTAATAGTATCTTGAAGAGGACAGCCTTTCACAGTAAGGTTTATGTCAATTGTAACTTTATCCCCTTCTATTTGAATATTTTTCACCATATCAAGGTCAACTATACTTCTTCCTATTTCTGGGTCATATACTTTTCTTAGAGCGTTTAATACTTGTTCTTTTGTAAGCAACTCTATACCTCCCATTGGTATTTTTGTTGACATTTATATTATAATATATAATCATTATTAATAGAATACCCTTAAAAAAATTCTGTCACTGCGAATAATATAGTGGGGTGGTTAAATTGGATATACACGCTAGAGTATACGCAGCTAAAAAAGACCCCTCTGAAAGAGAAAAATTAATTCAAGAATATACCCCCTTTATCATAAAACAATTGTCTTCATTTACAAATAGATATATAGATGAAAGAAATAGCGACGAATTAAGCATAGGCCTTATAGCTTTTAACGAAGCTATAGACAGTTTCGATAACACAAAAGGTTCATTCTTAAGCTTCTCAAGTATGCTCATTAGAAGGCGACTTATAGATTTTTTACGACAAAATCAGCAAAATACCATTCCTTTAGAACTATATGTAGAAAAAGTCACTGACTATGAGGCAGAAAATAGAAAGTTAGAAATGATTTCTTTTGTAAATTTGCTAAGTATTTACAATATAACTTTAGATGATTTAGTTAAACAATCTCCTAAACACTCAGACACCAGAAAAATAACTACAAAAATTGCTTATACAATTTGTAAAAATAACAAATTGCTAGAATATTTAAAAAACAAAAAGAATCTCCCTATAAAAGATTTAATAAGCATTTTAAAAGTAAGTCGTAAAACTATAGAAAAGCATAGGAAATACATAATAGCGCTAGTAATAATTATTTCTGAAGATTTACCTCTTCTAAAACAATACATAAGCCCCGAAAGTGAGGTGGAGAAAATATGAAAGCCGTTGTAGTTCAAAAAGAAAAAAATAAAACTTACGTAATGACTGAAAAAGGAGAATTTAAATGTTTTAAAAATTTGCAAAACGTAGTTGTAGGCGAAACTATCGAACTTAACGAGAATTTTTTAGCTTTTAAGCCTACTGCTAAAATTTTAATAGCCGCTTCTATTCTTCTCGTACTAATATTTACTATTATCAATTTTAAATCAGCAGAAGTTTACGCTTATGTGTATGTAGATATAAATCCAAGTATTGAAATTTCAATAGACAAAAATGGAAAAATAATAAATGTCCTTCCTCTAAATGAAGATGGCAAAAAAATTTTAGAGAAGCTTCCTTATAAAGGGCTTGACATCACAACTTTTATAAATCAAACGGTTGAAGAATCACAAAAATTAGGCTTTTTAAAAGATGATGATACAGTAATAATTACTACTGTTCCTATTAAAAATTCGCCATTTATAAATGAACAAATAGAAAAAGCTGTTAAAAATATTAAAAAAATAAACACAAATATTCAAATAGAAACTTTAAAATCCAATGAAGCACAAAGAGAAGAAGCTAAAAAAGAAAAAACTTCTCCTGGCAGGCTTATCCTCTGGAAAAAAGCTAAAAGTGAAGGAATAAACATACCAAAAGATAAATTAAATAGCCCTGAATTTTTTAAAGAATTAAAACAAGCTTACGCAAAAATAAAAGAAAAAAATGAACAAACAAAAGCAACGACTATGCCTCAACTTTCTCCAAGTCCATCTAAATCCAAAGTTATTACAGATAAAATCCTTAAAACAATTGAAAAAGATCTTTCTAAGGAAAAAACTACTCAAACTATAAAAAATGTAAAAGACAAAGAAGTAAAAAGCCAAAACAATGAAGTAAAAAAAGATGAAAATAGCGATAATAAGTCTAACCAGCAAGGTAAGGGAACCGAAAAAAATGCACGATCAAAAAGCGATAACACTAATAACGTTCTTACTCAAAAAGAAAAAAATGAAGTAAAACCAGCTTCTGATGATAAGGAATTAGATACTTCAGATAAAGCCATTAATGAAAATACTTACAAAAATGTTAAAGACACAAAAAACTACCCTCCAAAAGATGACAAAAAAGACGAAGAATATAATGAAGAAATTAGGGAGGTGAAAGAGTAAATGTTAAGCAAATCTCGACTTTTTGTTTCAATAATTATAATCTTTTCACTGTTGTTTTACACAACAGCATATGCTAAACTCCAGCCAAAATACTCTTTTGATGACATTAAGCAATTTACATGGGCTCTAAAAGCAATTGAAAAAATGTATGCAAAAGGTTTTATAAAAGGAGTTGGAAACAAAAAATTCAACCCTTCAAAGCCTGTCACTCACTTAGAAGCATTAGTAATGATTTTACGGACAATAGGTTATGAAGAACAAGCTAATAAAATAAGTGAACTACCTAAAGAGTATAAAGGCCCAAAACTTAGTTGGGGACAAGGCTTTATTACGCTGGCATACCAAAAGGGCATATTAACTTATGACGAGTTAAAAAGGTTTAATCCAAATGATAAGGCAAAAAGATACGAAATAGCAAAATATTTAGTTCGCGCTTTAGGCTTGGAAGACCAAGCTCAGCAAAATATGAATAAAGTTTTGAACTACAAAGATTGGGATAAAATTCCTAAAGACTCCATAGGTTATATGTACGTAGCAGTAGAAAATGGTCTCATCAAAGGAGATGGAGAAAAACTCAAGCCAAACGAATCCATCAAAAGAATAGAAATGGCTGTCTTACTTGAAAGACTTGACAAAAGTGTACAAAATGACCTCAATGGCCGTGACGTAGTTGGTTCTATTTATGCGATAGATAGCAATACCATAACTGTAAAGGTTGATGATGGGCTAAAAACCTTTAATGTATTAAAAAATGCGCCAGTTTACAACGGAAATGAGTATGTAGGAATAGATTATCTAAAGCCCGGCTATCAAATAAGATTAATATTAGATTCCAAAAATAATATAATATTTGTGGAAGTGTTAAACAATAAAATTGAGGAAGTGATTCCTATAGAACTTAAAAAAGTCACAAACCCTCCTGAAAAAGTATTATCAGCTGTAGAATCTATTAAAGATAAGCCTGTTGTTAAATTAGTAAAAGAAAATGGGATATTTTATATAATTGCAACGCGTGGTATGATGCGAACAGGCGGATATATTGTAAATATACAAAAGGCTCAAATAACAAAGGCATCAGAGGAGGCCATATTGGAAGTTGAAGTAAAATATATAGACCCTTCTCCTGATACAATTGTAATACAAGCTATAACTTATCCTTATGACATAAAAAGTTTTACGTATGATGGTAAAATTACACAAATAAGTGTTAAAACAGATAAAAATATAAATGTTTTTGTTGATATGAACTTAGAGTGAATGCTAAATAAAATCCCTCATTTGAGGGATTCTTATTTTTGAAAACAATTACTAAATTAAGCATGAAATTTTTGTGAAAAAAGCCAATTGATAAAAGTTCACAAATCATATACGATAAAGTTAAATCCAGAAAGGGGGAATTATCCGTGAAAGAAATAAAAATTAAGTTGACTTCCATCGAAAGTGTCAAAAATTTTGTAGAAAAAACTTCAAAATATCCTTTCGACATAGACGTGACTTCTGGCCGCTATGTAATAGATGCAAAATCAATAATGGGCCTTTTTAGCCTTAATTTAGAAAATGTCCTTACAGTAATACCTCACACAACTGACGAAGAAAGTTTGAAAAAATTAGAAGAAGATTTAAAAGAATTCATAGTATAAGTAGTATAAAAATAAAAGCGTAGAGACTACGCTTTTATTTTTAGATAAGAGGCGGTGGAGTTGGTTCTATAGGCACTGCAATCTGTCCTGTCTTCGCATCAATATGCAAAATCCAATATCCCTCATCCCTCGCGCCTCTTAAATTTTCTTTAACTGGCTTCCAAACCACAAATCCCGTCATACCACCAAAAGGCTGGTCTGCAAGAGTAAAAAATCCTGGCATTCCATATACAATATATTTTAATTCACCCTTTTCATCATTTACAAATCCCACAAGATAATGGTCAAAACCTCCCTCCCTATAACCCGTCTTAACTTTCCACCATCTATAGCCTTCAAAATTTTTTTCAAAAGGCTCTACTTCCTCCAAAAAACTCACTATATTGTTAACATATTCTCTTAAATATTTTATATATCCTTCCTCTACTTCCTCCTCAAAATTAAAAGAAGTTTCAGGTTGTTGTGTATCAGAAGAATCTGTCAATGCTTCAGAAGTTTCTTCAAATGCAGGAGTCTCAGATTGAACCTCTTCCAAAACATTTTGTGAAGTTTCACCTTTTTCAGTTTCATTCTCCGTACTTTCATAACCCTGGGGTGTCGCAGTTTCAGTTTCCTCCTGCTTAATTTCTCTATCATTCTTATCACTCTTCTCTGCTGGTGTTTCTTCTTCTTTTACCTTTGATAAATATTTTTTATAAACAACCTTCCAGTTTGTGGTTTTTTTGTTTATAACAGATGCCAAAGGTACTAAAGTTTTTATGCCATCATGGGCTTCTATAAATGCTACAGAAAATTCCTCCCAACTAATTCCCGAATCTTTTACGTCATCTCCATTGAAAGTCCATTCTCCTCCACCACGCCCTTTATCATCTACTTTTATTGCTCCAAAATCTACAACAGTAACTTCTCCATTGCTTTTCAATAATTTTACATTATAGGAATAAGCAGGATTGAGATTTTGCAAAGCCGCTGTTATTCTTCCTCTGTTCCCTCTAAATTCCACTTTTAAATAACCTGAAACTTCCTTTCCCTCAATAGAACATCCTCTATCTTCTTGATTGAAGACAACATAAAACCTTTTATATATGTTTATTGGCATTTATTCTTCCCCCTCATTTATCTTAAATATAACTTTGCAATATATATTATGAAAAGAGGGAGATTATTATTACTGCTTTGTCAAATCATAAATAACATTTGCCAAAACAGCAAACTCCTCTATGCTAAGAGTTTCTCCTCTCCTTTGAGGGGATAAATTTGAAAGAGTAAAAGCTTTATCTATAATTTCTTTTGGAAACCCTAAAGTTTTTAAAGCATTGGACAAGACTTTTCTCCGTTGCCCAAAAGCAGCTTTTACCACGTTGGAAAATAACTCTTCGTCCTTTACCTCAACTAAAGGGTCGTCAAGTATCTCTAATTTAACTAAAGAAGAATCTACTTTAGGTGGAGGAACAAAAACAGTAGGAGGTAAGTTAAAAAGCATTTTAGGTTTTGCTTTAAAATTTGCAAAAACTGTGAGTATCCCATAGTCCTTAGTACCTGGCAGAGCGCAAATCCTTTCAGCAACTTCTTTTTGTACTAACACAGTTATTTCTTTTACAAATTTACAATCTAAAAGCATCATTATTATAGGAGAAGTTATGTAATAAGGAAGATTAGCAACTACTTTAAAAGGTTTCCCTTCAAAATATTCATTAGCTATTTTATTTAAATCTGCTTTCATTATATCCTCATTTATTATAATTACATTATCGTAAATGTTAAGTTTTTCTTTTGCTACGGCATAAAGTTCTCTGTCAATTTCAAAAGAAATTACTTTTTTAACCCTTTTAGCCAACTCTTCTGTCAAAGTCCCTAATCCTGTTCCAATTTCTAGTACAAAATCTTCAGGAATAACTCCCGAAGCAGTCACAATTTTTGTTAAAATATTTTTGTCAAACATGAAATTTTGTCCCCATTTTTTCTTTACATTAACCCCTTTTATTTTCATAGCCCCACCTCAAAAAATAAGACAGGTAAACCCTGTCTACTTTAAAATATAAACTTTAACATATCGTCTTCCCCATCTCATTACTTCTTCACGGGTTGGAAAATAGACGTCAATTTTATTACCTTTTATAGCTCCACCTGTATCTGCAGCAATTCCAAAACCATACCCTTCTACGTACAACTTCGTTCCCAAAGGTATAACTCTGGGGTCTACAGCTATTACTCCCCTTGTAGCTTTTATACCAGTAGCTGTTATTCCATAATTTGGATCACCAGGTTTTTTACCAGTGCTATCTTCACTGCTGTCATAAGCTGTAGCTACCATAGTTCTAACTTCTCTATACCTAAAAGTCTCCCCTCTTGAAGTGGTAAAAATTCCTAATGTTCCTATATGCACAATTTGATTAACTGGATTTTTTATTATCTTCTCTTTTATTATATTTTTTGCTACCTCTTTGCCATTCTTATAAATAACTTTCATCACAATCTGCTTTTTCCCAACTTCTCCTTGTTGAACTACTCTTACTTGCCCTCTTTCCATATTGTCATTTTTTACTGTCTCTGTTTGATATGGTATATCTACTTCTTGAGTAACAATTTTCTCTGTAACTTTTGTAACGTCGATGTACATGTACCTAAAAACAGGCGTATCTAAACTCATATTTACCTTATCTTGGGGGCCTAAAGTTATACTATTTTGTTGAAGTACTTCTTTTACATTAGATGCAGCAGTGTAAATATTTTTTGCTTTTCCACCCACACAGATAGTAATAGGAACTGCTCTTTTGATAGTCACCTTCATACCGTTTTTTAAAGCAGTGTCTAAAGAAGGTGTTACTACATCTTCTTTTTTTAGTTTGATTCCTTTCTCTTCTAACAAATCTTTAACTGTTGATTTAAATGTTGTAACAACTATTTTTTTATCTTCATCCTGAAGGGTTATTTCCTTTTCTAAGCTTGCGTATGTTATAGCTCCGACAACTAATAGGAGTACGACAGTCAACGTTAGAAGAGCAACTGGTTTTTTAAATATTTCACCAAGTCGCTTTCTAAAATCGTCTGTATCCATCCAACAACCTCCTGTTAAAAATTTAATTTAGGGGAGTCGTAAGTAATTTTAATCTAATTAGATTGATTTGTCAAACTTTTATACACAATTTTTCTTTTATGGTGAAATTAAACTTAATGATATTATACGCATCTTTTTGGATTTTAATACCTCCCCTAAAAACCAAGAGGTTGTTTTTTTTAAATTTTTATTTGATAGGGATATTAAAAAGTTTTATGGCATTTTCCGCAGTAATCCTAGAAGCCTCCTCATAAGGTATTCCTCTTAATTCTGCTATTTTTCCTGCTACAAATTTCACATACACCGGTGTATTCCTTTTTCCTCTATAAGGCTCAGGAGTAAGATAAGGGCTATCTGTCTCAATTAAAAGTTTTTCGATGGGGACAGCTTTTGCTACTTCTTTTGGCTTTTTTGCATTTTTAAATGTCACAGGTCCCCCTAAAGAAATGTAGAAGTTCATTTCAATTACTTGAAAAGCCATTTCAACACTCCCTGAATAACTGTGAAAAACCCCTCTTAAATCTTTCGTCCACTCCTTTTTTAGTATATCTAATATATCTTCATGAGCATCCCTATCGTGTATTATTATTGGAAGATTAAGCTTTTTTGCAAGCCTTATTTGCTTTGTGAACACCTCTTTTTGAAACTCTTTAGAGGGTTCATCGTAATAATAATCTAAACCTATTTCTCCTATTGCTACAACTTTTTGCTGTAAAGCTAGCTTCTCTATTTCTTCCACTTTGTCAAATTCCTTTTGTGCATCATGAGGATGAATTCCAACAGAAGCGTATATAAAATCATAGTTGTGAGCTAGCTCAATGGACTGTTTTGAAGTTAAGAGATTAGACCCCACATTTATTAAAAATGTGAGGTCTTTTTTACATTCTTCAATAATTTCTTCCCTATCTTTGTCGTATTTCTCATCTTCAAGATGAGCGTGAGAATCCACCAACAATTTTATCACTCCTTAGCTTATCTTTGCCCCACTTTCTATATCCCTGTCTACCGTAAGAAGAGACATTTTTCCTTCGATAGATGCTGCTAAAAGCATTCCTTGAGACTCTATACCCATTAGTTTCTTTGGCTCTAAGTTATATACAATAATTATTTTCTTTCCTACAAGCTCTTTAGGAGCATAATGGCGACCAATTCCTCCCACAATTTGTCTTATTTCTTCTCCCACTTTAAGCTTCATCTTTATAAGTTTGTCAGAACCTTCCACTCTTTCTGCTTCTAAAATTTCAGCTACTCTCAACTGAATTTTTGCAAACTCTTCAATAGTGATGTAATCTATCTTTTTCTCTTCCTTTGCTTTTTCTTCTATAGCAACCAATTCCTTCTTTACATCTATCCTTGGGAATATAATTTCTCCCCTTTTCACTTTTGTGCCTTCCTTTAACAGGCCAAATTTTAAGCTTTCCCAAGTAGTTAAATTCTCTTCTACCCCTAACTGCTCGAAGATTTTTTTTGGAGTATTGGGCATAAAAGGAGATATAAGTACTGCAATAAACCTCAAAGCTTCCGTCAAATTATATAAAACTGTACCTAATCTTTCCTTTTTGCTTTCATCTTTAGCTAAAACCCAAGGCATCGTTTCATCGATATATTTATTCGCTCGTCTTACTAATTTCCATATTTCAATTAAAGCGTTGGAAAACTGAAGTTTATCCATATACTCCTCAACGGTTTTCGGCAGATTCTGTGCAGTAGTTATAAGGTCATCATCTACCTCTTCTTTTTGTGAAAGTTTTGGCAGAATGCCTCCAAAGTATTTTTCAATCATTGTAACAGTCCTACTCAGCAAATTTCCAAGGTCATTGGCAAGGTCTGAATTTATTCTATTTATCAAAGCTTCATTAGAAAACACTCCATCTGCCCCAAAAGGAACTTCTCTCAAAAGAAAATATCTTACAGCATCTACACCATATTTACTAACCAGCTCTTTAGGGTCTACTACATTACCTTTAGATTTTGACATCTTGCCTCCTTCCAGTATAAGCCAGCCGTGTCCAAACACTTTTTTAGGAAGAGGTAAATCTAAAGCCATAAGCATTGCTGGCCATATTATTGTGTGGAACCTCATTATCTCTTTTCCTACCAAATGCACATCTGCTGGCCAGTATTTTTTAAAATCATCGTCATTATCTGTAGAATATCCTAAGGCAGTTATGTAATTGGACAAAGCATCTATCCAAACATAAATCACATGCTTTGGGTCAAAGGGTACCTTTATACCCCAGTCAAACGAACTCCTTGAGACAAACAAATCCTCCAAACCTGATTTTATAAAGTTTATCATTTCATTGCGCCTTGACTCCGGCTGTATAAAATCAGGATGTTCATCATAATATTGCAACAGCCTATCCCCATATTTAGACAATTTAAAAAAATACCCTTCTTCTTTTACCCTTTCTACTGGTCTACCACAGTCTGGGCATTTCCCGTCTACAAGCTGGCTTTCTGTCCAGAAAGATTCGCAAGGAGTACAGTACCATCCTTCATATTCACTTTTGTATATATCTCCTTTTTCATACAATTTCGTGAATATTTTTTGTACTATTTCCTCATGATATTTATCAGTTGTGCGAATAAATTGGTCATAACTTATATCCATTATTTTCCATAAATCTTTTATCCATTCAACTATCCCGTCTACATATTCTTTAGGAGACATCCCTTTTTCTTTGGCTATTCTTTGAATTTTTTGCCCATGTTCATCAGTACCAGTCAAAAATTTGACATCATATCCGGTAAGCCTTTTAAATCTTGCCATCGCATCTGCAGCAACAGTAGTATATGAATGACCAATATGTAATTTATCACTGGGATAATAGATAGGCGTTGTAATGTAAAAAGTCTTCTTCATATCCACCCTCCTCATTTTTGTAAATAAAAAACTCGCCTCCACATAAGGGGCGAGATTATCGCGGTACCACCCTTCTTCACATGCACCTCACAGCACATGCCTCATAGAGTGCTAACACACTCTTACCCTATAACGGGAGTTCCCGGTAAAGCCTACTAGCCTTCGGCAGTACGGCTCCGGAGCCATCTTCAAAAGCCCAAACTTTATCGGTTCGCACCTCGCCCGACTCTCTGTAAAAGTTCAAGCTTTTTACTCTTTCCTTCATTGCCTTTTACTATATCTATTTATTCTTTAATATACCCTTTATAAAAAGTATTGTCAACTACTTTTTCTGTTATACCTTTTCTATTTTCATTCTCTCCTTTACAAATTCAATCGCATCGTTTTTATCTTGGATTTCTCCGTAAAATCTATTTTTCCTTATTTCATACAAGATTTGTCCTAATTTTTCCCCATCCTTTACATCAAAATTTATTATTATATCCAGCGGTGAAAGTAATGGTTTTTCTGTTTCTTTAAATTCTACATACCTTTTTAAAAGTCTGGTGATAAAATCTGTAAACTTTGGTATCTCTTCCTCTTTGCCTAAATTAAGCCTTGTAGCAGTAAAATCAGCCTGAGATAAAAGTAAGATAGCTATCGAATCATCTTTTAGTTCAGAAAAAAATCTAAAAAGAGATTTATTGGTTGGTCCGCCATTTACATAGTACATCAAAGGCTTCATATGATAAAGAACAAGTTTTTTAAGCAGAGAAGATTCTTTTTTGGGCATTCTCATTCTTGAAGATATTTTTTTTACAATTTCAGCACCTTTTATTTCATGATTATAAAAATGAACTCTATTTTCAGTATCAATGTATAAAGCTTCTGGTTTACCTATGTCATGAAAAAGAGCACCAAGCTTTATTATGTCTTTTACTTTGTTATCAGAAGAAAGTTTTCTATTTAAATATTCCGCCACTACATCATATACGCCTTTGGGAAATCTCATAGAATTTATTATATTTTCGTATTCTTCTACGGTCTTTAGTGAATGTATCCAAGCATTTGTAAGGTGATAATAGCACTTCCCTACTTCTTTCATTTTAGCAACTTCTTCAAATATATTTTCCATAAGTTTTAAATCTTCCATCATTCTTAAATATTTGTGAGAATTCTTCTCTTTTAAAATTATAAAAATTTCATTCATTATTCTCTCTGGCGCTACTTGTTTTATAAGCTCTGCTTCTTCTCTTATTTTAGCCTTTGTAGCCTCATCAATATCAAATTTATAAGTCGCAGCAAATCTCACAGCTCTCAAAGCCCTTAAAGGGTCTTCTTTAAAAGTCATCACACCAACATGCTTTATTTTCCTGTTTTTTATGTCCGTCACCCCACCAAAAGGGTCAATAATATATTCAAATTCAAAATAATCTGTCAGTTTTATAGCCATAGCATTCATTGTAAAGTCTCTATGAGCCAAATCGATGTATATGTCTTCACCTTTTAAATTAGTAAAATCTAATATTTCATCTCTTACCACAACCCTATATGTGCCTTTTTCCGCCATAAAAGGCACAAAAGTACCACCCAATTTTTCTGCCACTAATTTGGCAATTTTCTCTGCATTTTCCTGAACTACAAAATCATAATCTTTAGCTTCTCTATTTAAAATCCTGTCCCTTATGTATCCCCCAACAATATACAAATTATGTGCTTCTTTTCCCAATTTTCTTATTAATTTTGGTATTGTCGCCACAAAAAATCATTCCTTTCATGTTAAAAGACAAAACAACATTACATTATATAGTATAACAAAAGTGAAAAAGTGTACAAGTATTAAAAAAATAATCTGCTATAAAATACACAAGAAAGTATTGCGATAATATCTGCAAAAATTCCAGAAATAACAGAATGTCTCATCTTTTTTATTCCCACTGCCCCATAGTAAACGGCAAGAACATAAAAAGTAGTCTCGGTAGATCCGTACATAGCAGAAGCCATTTTTCCAATTAGAGAATCGACACCATGAGTTTTCATAATCTCAGCTGCAATCCCCAAAGCACCACTTCCCGAAAGAGGCCTTATTAAAGCAAGAGGCACAAGCTCCTGTGGCATGCCTATCTTATTTGTAAAAGGCATTAAAAATTCCCCCAATAAGTCAAGGGCGCCTGAGGCTCTTAATACACCTATTGCCACAAGCATTGCTACAAGAGGTGGAAATATTTTTATAACTACAGAAATTCCTTCTTTTGCCCCATCGACAAACACTTCATACACTTTGACATTTTTTATGATTCCATAAAAAGGAATAACAAAAACAAGTATGGGAATAATCCATTCAGATATAATTTTTATCATTATTTTCACTCCTTAAATATAGGCATTTTTTCAAGATGTTTATTCAAAATAAGGCCTGCCACAAGTGCAGTACTAGTTGAAAGTACGCTGACAATCACAAAGTCCGCAGGATTTTGTGCTCCTAAGGAAGCCCTTATTCCAATCATTACTGCAGGTATAAGCTGTACTGAAGATGTGTTTATCACTAAAAAACGGCACATTGCATTTGAAGCACTGTCTTTTTTATTAAGCTCTTGAAGGTATTCCATAGCTTTTATTCCAAAAGGAGTCGCTGCATTACCTAATCCTAACATATTTGCCGATATATTCATTATTATTGCCAAAATAGCAGGATGGTTTTCTGGAACATCTGAAAAAAGCTTTATGATTATAGGTTTTAGCAATTTTGCAATAATATCTGTAAGACCTGACTTATCTGCAATTTTCATTATCCCAAGCCACAAAGCCATTACACCGACTAGTCCTATCGAAATAGTAACTGCACTCTGGGCTGAATCAACTATAGCTTTGGATACTTCTGCCATTCTGTCATTTATTATTCCTATTAAAATTCCTATTGCTATCATAAAAAACCATATGTAATTTATCATATTATATCCCTCCAATATTACCAAAAAAACCTCATTTTTAAACTTTTCTCTTATGTAATAAAATTTATGTTATTAACCTTAAAAAATTCCAAAAAAGGTGTTGACTTATTTTTCAAAACTTGGTATTATTATAAGTGAAGTTAAGTTGTCGAATTTTGTAACTCAGGAGGGGAGAAAAATGTTGAAATCCACAGGTATTGTAAGAAAAGTAGACGAATTGGGAAGGGTAGTAATACCAATTGAGCTCAGGAGGACACTCAACATAGCAGAGAGAGACGCTCTTGAAATTTATGTTGATGGAGAACAAATAGTCCTCAAAAAGTACGAGCCTGCTTGCATTTTCTGTGGCAATGCTGAAAATGTAATAAACTACAAAGGCAAAAATATATGCAAAAATTGCCTTGCAGAGTTAAAGAAATCTGTAGACTAATAGCAGGAAAAATAATAGGAGGGTCCATCCTCCTATTATTTTTTCTCTTCTTTTTTTCCTTCCGGTTCTATATGGATTATCACGTGTGAATCAGGGAATTTATCCATTATTTGTTTTGAAACTTTATGGGATAACTCATGGGCTTCTACTATGTTGTAATTTCTGTCTACTCTCACATGAACATCTACCTCTCTCTTAGTGCCGGATTTCCTCGTCCTTAGTTTATGGAAACTGGTAACTTCAGGATTAGCTTTTATTATGTTCTCTATTTCTTTGACCTCCTCATCAGGTAGACTGCTATCTGTCAAATCTTTTAAAACTTCCTTTGTCAAATCAAATGAAGTTTTTATAATAATCAACGCAACAAAAATGGATATAATGGGGTCTAAAATGGCTAATTTAGTAACTTTTATAATTACAAGCCCTGTAGTAACTCCTAACGAAGTAAATACATCCGTCAATAAATTCGTTGCATCTGCCTTTAAAGCAATAGAATTCTCTTTTTTAGATACTTTAAACAAAGTGTATGAAACAATTCCTTTTACAAAAGATACAAACAACATAACTGCAATTCCCATTTCTAATTTCTCTACATACGTGCCAGCAATTATTCTTCCAACAGCTTCATATATAATAAGTACAGCAGCAAAGAATATTAAAATAGCCTCTATAAAACCAGAAATGTTCTCATATTTATTGTGTCCGTAAGGATGGTCTTCGTCTGCTGGTTTTACTGATACTCTTATCGAAAAAAAAGCAATTATACTGGCTATTAAATCTATTGAAGAATCTACAGCTGCCGAAATTACCACCATTGAATGCATTAACACTCCCGCAACCAGTTTCATAATTATTAATGCGCTATTAGAAATCATAGATAATAACGCTGCTTTCTGTTTATCCATGGCATCCTCCAAATTATCAATTGAAATTTAACCTATTGATATACATTATATTTGATTCCTAAAAAATAGTCAAATATTATTAACGTAAAGTATTGAAAATCAAATTCAATTGAAAATGGTAATTATCCCCAACTCTCTATTTTTTTCCTATAATAAGTTTATACATTTGACTTTTTGGTATTCCCAATTCTTTAGCAGCTCTTTTAATCGCCTCTTTTTTATTCATTCCTCCCTCAAGGTATTTTTGAACTAATATTTCTGGTTTTTCTTCAACTTGTTGTTTTTGCGCTCCTTCAATAATTAGTACAATTTCACCTTTTATTTCATCTCCCAATTTTACCAAAACCTCATCTACTGTCCCTCTTATGAACTCTTCATGGATTTTAGTAAGCTCTCTTGCTATAACAACCTTTCTATCAGCTACATAAGATTTCAATTCATGAAGAGTTTCCTTAAGACGGTGAGGAGCTTCATAAAGTATAATAGTTCTTTCTTCCTTTAAAATACGGTTTAGTATTATTTTTCTTTCTTTGCTTTTTGTTGGTAAAAAACCTTCAAAGACAAAAGAAGAAGTATCTAATCCTGAAGCAACCAAAGCAGTAATTGCAGCAGTTGGACCCGGTAATGGTACAACTTTTATATCTTCTTCTATGCAAAGTTTCACAAGGTCTTCCCCAGGATCTGAGATTGCCGGTGTACCTGCATCTGTAACCAAAGCAATTGACTTTCCTTTTTTCAATTCCTCTATAAGTTTTGCCCCTTTTGTCTTTTTGTTATGTTCATGGTAACTGGTAAGAGGTTTTTTTATATCAAAATGATTTAAAAGTTTAAGAGTTTGTCTCGTGTCTTCCGCAGCTATAATATCAACTTCTTTTAAAATTTTTAAAACTCTTAAGGTTATATCTTCTAAATTACCAATAGGAGTAGGGCATAGATATAATATACCATAATCCATTTCTACCCCTCCTCTAATTTCTCTTTCGAGTATATTTCTACAATTTCTTTTGTATACTCCCCGTTTTTTTCATACACATAAAGGGAAGGCAATATATTTAAACCTGGTTGAGAACCTTTTTTAGATTCTATTAGAAGAAGATTGGGCTTACTATCTACATAAGGATATACAAATCTTAATTTTTTAGGTTCTAAATTGTATTTTCTTAAAAAATACAATATGTCAACTAATCTTTCTGCTCTATAAACCATAAAGAATTTTCCCCCAAATTTTAGAAGTTTTGAAGCAGCCTTTATAAATTCCTCAAGTCCTCCATATATTTCGTATCTCGCAATATTTTCAGATTTTCGTTTTTTATCAAACCCTGCTTTTACTGGCATATAGGGAGGATTTGAAGTAACTATATCAAATTTTTCATATCCTAGTGTTTTTTCTATCCCTCTTACATCACCTTGTATTATTTTTATTCTTTTTTCCATATTATTAATAACTACACTTCTTGTAGCCATATCTGCCATATCTTCTTGTATTTCAACACCATAAATAAATGTATCATAAGTTTTAGCAGCAATTAATATAGGTATTATGCCAGTTCCACACCCTAAATCTACAATTTTATCTCCTTTTTTAGCAGTAACAAAATTAGCAAGCAATACCGCATCCATTCCAAATTTAAATTTATCCTTGTGTTGAATTATAACTAAATTTTTTAAATTTAATTCGTCTAATCTTTCTCCATCTTTCAACATTCTATCACCTCTACAATATTCTCGATTTATTTTATCACAAATATCAAAAGTTTTTATTAACTTTTTAAATACGTATTGAAAATTAAAGTAGTGCACAGTATACTATATAAAGAGTTTAAACATTAGGAGGAGGAAAAGTTGACAAAAGTAGTTACCGCTCCCCGCGTATCTTCAGAAATAAATAAATTAAAAATGGCCATTTTGCACAGGCCAGGGAAAGAATTGGAAAGATTGACCCCGCAAAATTTATCCGAACTTCTTTTCGATGATATCCCGTGGGTTAGAAGAATCCAAGAAGAACACGACAACTTTGTAAAAGTATTGCAACAAAATAACGTCCAAGTGCTTTATTTGCAAAACCTTTTAGAAGAAATATTAAAAGAAGAAAATGTAAAAGAAAAATTTATTGATGAATTACTTCAAGTAAACGGAGTAACCTCTCCAAAAATCAATAACTATTTAAAAGAATTCCTTAAAGAAAAATCTCCAAACAATGTTGCCGAAATAGCAATTGCAGGTTTGGCTTTAAATGAAATAAAGATAAAAAAATCTATGATGGGTTTAGCAGAATACATATACCAAGACAATTATTTTTATATAAAGCCTCTGCCCAACCTTTATTTTACAAGAGACCCCGGAGCAATGATAGATGGTGGCTTAATGATAAGTTCTATGAAAACAGCAGTTAGAAGGCCAGAGACTTTGATATTAAAATACATTTATAAATATCATGAAATTTTTAGAAAAAATAATGTTCCTTGGTGGTATGATGATAGTTACCCTCACTCCATAGAAGGAGGAGATGTACTGATATTAAGCGAAAAAGTTATTGCAGTAGGATGTAGTGAAAGAACAACCCCTCAGGCAATAGAACAACTAGCCCATAATTTATTTGAAAAAGGTTCCTCTGTTGAAAAAATATTAGTAGTGCAAATCCCTATAAACCGCTCATATATGCATTTAGATACAGTTTTTACAATGGTTGACACAAACAGATTTGTGTTTTATCCCGGAATAAAAAACGATTTGAGAGTATTTAGCATCATAAAAGAAGAAAAAGGTTTCTCTATAAATCAAGAAAAAGATTTGCAAACTGCATTAAAAAATGCTCTGAATCTTTACACAATAGATATAATACCTACAGGAGGTCTTAATGCAATAACTTCTGCAAGAGAACAATGGAACGACAGCACAAATACTTTAGCTATTGCTCCGGGAGTTATTGTAGCCTACTCCAGAAATGAAATATCTAATAAAATAATGGAAAAAGAAGGAATAAAGGTAATCCCTATTGAAGGATCAGAACTTTCAAGGGGAAGAGGTGGTCCTCGCTGTATGACTATGCCCCTTTTAAGAGAATAATTTTTAGTTTTTATATGATAAAACCAGTTAATAGTATTCTTACATCATTATAAACCCACGGGATATTTTATGGAAGTGGTATTTTCTATTTAAAAAAGCAGAATAAAAAATAGAGGAAATTTATTCCTCTATTTCCTCTATTTTTTCTAGTTCCCCTTCATAATTTTCTTCAATTTCTTCTTCCCTTTCCTCTATAACTTCTACTTCTTCAGGATCATATTCTTTTATTATCTCTATTCCTTCTGCATTTTTCACTTTCACTTTGAGTTTTCGTCTAATCACATCTACCTCTGCAATTTTCATTTCTTTATCTCCAACTCTTATTATGCTACCAACTTTTGGAAGTTCTGCTTTAATTTTATCATACATCTCCTGTTCATATTTTAAACAACACATTAATCGGCCACAAATGCCAGAGATTTTAGTGGGATTTAAAGACAAATTTTGGTCTTTCGCCATTTTGATAGAAACAGGTTCAAATTCCCCTAAAAAGGTGGTACAACACAGAGGCCTTCCACAAGGTCCTAAACCTCCTATGATTTTTGCTTCATCCCTTACTCCTATTTGTCTCAGTTCTATTCTCATCCTAAAAACAGCAGCCAAATCCTTCACTAACTCTCTAAAGTCTACTCTGCCTTCAGCAGTAAAATAAAATATGACTTTGGTGTTATCAAAAGTGTATTCTACATCGATTAAATTCATCTCCAAACCATGTTGTTGTATTTTCTCAAGACATATCTCAAAAGCCTTAGCTTCTTTTTTCTTGTTTTCATAATAATGTTCCACATCCTCTGGCGTCGCAATCCTTATTACTTTTTTTAGAGGAGCCACAATCTCTTCTTCAGCTACTTCTTTTATGCCGACAACTACTTCGCCAAATTCTATTCCTCTTATTGTTTCCACTATAACCTTGTCCCCTATTTCTATTGGCAAATCTCCTGGGTCAAAATAGTATATCTTCCCCGCTTTTTTAAATCTTACACCTACAACAGTAACCAAAATTATAAACCTCCTGCCATATCCAAAAGTAGATTTTCTACCGCTAATTGATAGTTTACATTTGAATTAATCTGCCAATTAAACTGTTCTATTTTATTAATTATATTATTGAGCTTATTAATAGTCAATTGAGATTCCATTTGTTGTATTTTATTTAAAAAATCTATATTTTTAATAAAAGAGGCATCTTTTGTAACCTTATAAATTAACAAATCTCTCACATAATAAAGCATAATTTTCAAAATTTCTTCTATATTGTCTTTATTTTTATCAAAAAATTCAAATTCTTCTATAACTTCAAATCCCCTAATTGTAAGAATTTTTTCTATTTCTTGTATCGTTTCTTTTCTAAAATTTAAATATTCGTTATCAGTTAATTTATTAGCTTGATCAAAATTTCCATCAGCAATATGAGCTAACACTTCTGCCTCTTTTTCGGGAATATTTTGTTCACATATTAAATAGTTCTTTATGGTATTTTTACTTTCCTTACCAAAGCGAACTATATTACAACGAGAGATGATGGTAGGGAGAAGCTTCTGTTGTTGCGATGCAATCAATATAAAAAGGCCATATAAGGGAGGTTCTTCTAAAGTTTTTAAAAAAGCATTTTGTGCTGATACAGTCATTTTATCAGCTTGGTCTATAATAAAAATTTTTTTGTTAGCTTCATAAGGTCTTATATTAATTTCGTTAGTTATATATCTTATGGTATCAACTTTTATAGAATTCTCCTCTGGCTCTATAAAAAATACGTCTGGATGATTTTTATCCATTAGCTTTAGGCAAGAGCTACATTTAAAGCAAGGCTTTTCAGTTTCCTTTTTGCAATTTACCATTATGGCAAAATACTCTGCCATAAATCTTTTCCCTAAGCCTTTTTCTCCTACAAGCAAATAAGCATTTGAAATTTTATTTTGAGATATTACATTTTTAAAAATATTTAATACTGTTTCATGCCCATAAATTCTATACACGTTATCACCTATGAATATATGTCTATTAATAATCCTCTTATATCATCTATCATTTTTAAAAGTTCTAAGTGTTTGGAATCCTTTAAAAATTCTTCTGTAAGCTTTTCTAGTTTGCCATTTACTTTTTCTACTAGAGAATAAATTTTCTTCCTTCCTCTTCCGTCGAGATATTCTTTTTTTGTGTATTTTAACATACCATTTGTCGCTTCTTGCAAAAACTTCTTTACAAGTTTTTTGTAATTAATTAAGTCCTGCAAAGTCAGACTCTCTTTTAATTTTTGTGCTGCACTGTCTATCTCTGATAAAATCTCACTTAATTTGTCTTGATGAAATTGATCTAATTCTTCATCAAAAGTATCAATAAATTTTTTAGTAACTCTAGACTTATTATACTCACTTTTTATATCAGAAGAAATTTTAGGAGATTTCACTTCTTGAATCCTCATGTCAAACACCCTAAATCCTGAGAAATTTTTCTACATTTAACACAAAAACTGTAGCTCCACCAATCGTAACTTCAACAGCTTGAGGCAGGAAAATGTCTGTTGCACCACCCATAGGCGTAGGAGAAGTAATTATTCTATCGCGAGTTTTACATTTTTGTTCTATTATGCTGATAACATCTTCTAATTTTTCGTCTTCTACACCTATTATCAAAGTTGTATTGCCAGACCTTAAAAATCCTCCAGTAGATGCTATTCTCGTAAAGCTAAATCCTCCCTCCGTCAAACCATCCATAAGTCTTCTCACATCTTCGTCCTGCACAATAGCTAACACCAGCTTCATGTTAACCCTCCTTTACAACAAATATTTTTTTACTGCATCAATTATGTCTTGATGCACTTTGACAATCTCTTGCATTCCGTCTATAAATACAAACCTTTTAGGATATTCTTTAACAAGCTTAATATACCCTTCTCTTACTTTTTTATGAAAATCCCAACTTTCTCTTTCTAACCTATCTGCTTCTCTTTTGCCCCGCCTTTTCATCGCTTCTTCAGGAGTAATGTCTATATAAATTGTTACATCAGGCAAAATCCCCATTGTAGCTATTTCATTAACTATCTTAACCTTTTCTATCCCTAAGCCCCTCGCATAACCCTGATACACATAAGAACTATCCACAAAGCGGTCTAACAGTACAATTTTGCCTTCCTTAATAGCCGGCAAAATTTTCTCTTCCACCAGCTGAGCTCTTGAAGAAGCGTATAAAAGCATTTCTGTGACTGGAGAGATGAAATTATATTTATCCAATAAAATATCTCTCACTTTTTCTCCTACGTTTGTTCCTCCAGGTTCCCTTAATACCAAAATATTATAACCCTTTTTTAAAAGATACTCCTTCAGAAACTTTATTTGAGTAGTCTTACCACATCCATCTATTCCTTCGAAACTTATAAATTTCCCTTTCATATTTCACACACCAATAGGCTGTTATTTTTATTAAGACCTAATATCTTAATACCTTTATTATATAATACATTTATATATTTTACCATATCTTTTTTTATTCGCTCTCCTGGACACACAAGCGGAACTCCCGGAGGATAAGGAATAATAAAGTCTGCACAAATACTGCCTTCCGCATCTTCCAAAGATACCCATTTAGTCTTTTGCCTTATCGCTTCAGCAGGTTTTAAAACCATTTCTGGAACATCAGGATAATCTTCTATTTCTACCTCTAATTTTTTATCTTTTTTTAGATTTTTCATATTTGCAAGCCCTTTTATTAAAAGTTCAACCTCTTCCTTATTATCTGCTAATGTAATCATGGCAAGTATATTAAAAGTATCAGCCATCTCTACTTGTATATTAAAATTCTCCCTCAAAAAACCTTCTGCTTCAGGCCCCGTTATACCTAAGTTCTTTACACTTATAGTAAGTTTGGTTTTGTCAAAGTCAACAATGCCGAAGCTACCTAATATTTCTTCCCCTAAACACCTTACTCCCCCAAGAGTGTTTATCTCATGTCTTGCATAATCAGCAAGAATAATCGCTTTTTCTAATCTGTTTTTACCTTCCTTCTCCATGTAATCTCTTGCAAGGTCAAGAGAAGACATAAGAAGGTAGGAAGGAGATGTTGATTGAAAAAGGCTTAGAAAATATTTCAATCGATTTGTATCTACTCTGTCCGAATTCAAATGAAGTATAGAACTTTGAGTAAAAGAAGACAAGGTTTTATGGATACTTTGTACTACAATGTCTGCACCTACCTGTAAAGAGGAAAGAGGTAAATTACCAGAAAAAGGAAAGTGAGCTCCATGAGCCTCATCAACAATTAAAATTTTATGGTATTTATGAACGATATCGGAAATTTTTTCGATATCACTACAAAATCCATAATAATTTGGATAAGTTATCACAACTGCTTTTATAGACTCATTTTTCTTTAAACATTCTTCTAGTTTGTCTATATTAACTCCCATTGGGATGCCACTTTCGTAATCAATTTCCGGGTTTATGTAGAAAGGTACTGCTCCTGTTAGTACAAGGCCGTTATATACAGATTTATGAGAATTTCTCATTATAAGCACTTTATCATCGGGATCTAAAACTGCGTACATCGCTGCATATATCCCCGAGGTCGTCCCATTTACAAGAAAAAAAGATTCTTTCGCTCCAAAAGCTCTTGCTGCAAGTTTTTGTGCCTCAAGTATGGGACCTTCGGGATTGTGAAGGTTGTCAAGTCCTGGTACCTCTGTTAGATCAATCTTTGTTAAATTGACAAGATATTCTTCTGGAAAAATCCTTCCCTGTTTATGACCTGGCATGTGAAAGGGTATAATCTGTTTTTTTACATAATCCATAAGGGCTTCATATAATGGAGCTGTCATACAATCCTCCGTATAATCATAATTTCTTGTTACTTTGATTATACCATAAAAATATGAAAACCGGACCTACATCCGGTTTTCATACCTTATACCCTTCATATAACCTTCCCATATGTCTATCATTTTTTGCTTGTAAAAATCATAACTTTCATCAAAAGGAGATAAATCTATTAATTTTTCTTGGCAATTTGTACAGAGAAATTTCCCTAATACTTCTATTCCATCTTCTGATTGCTGTTCGCATATAAAGCATTTCTTTCTTGTTGCTATGCTTTCCATAGTCAACACCATCTTTCAAAATTTTCTAATGTAATTATTCCCTTTTGTGCAAAAATATATTCACCTTTTTATATTTCAATTTTATTATATTTTTTGTTAAAAGAAAAAAAGCAAGTCTTAATCAAATTGCACCAGGCTCTGCCTGTATTATTTAAAAGTCTCAATTAATTCCTTATATCTAAAACAACTAATTAAATGGTCATTTACTATACCTACCGCCTGCATATATGAATATATAATAGTAGAACCTATAAAAATAAATCCTCTTTTTTTAAGCTCTCGGCTTATTTTATCCGACAATTCAGTTTTAGAAGGTATATCTTCAATTCTTTCCCATTTATTTATTATAGGTTTATAATCTACAAAGCTCCAAATGTACTTATCAAAACTCCCAAATTCTTGTTGTATTTCTATAAACCTTTTTGCATTGTGCACTGAAGCCTCTATTTTCTTTCTGTTTTTTATAATTCCACTATTTTTTATAAGCTCTTCTATTTTCTTTTCATCATATTGTGACACTTTTATAGGGTCAAAGTCAGCATAGGCCTTTCTGTAATTTTCTCTTTTTTTTAAAATAGTAATCCAACTAAGACCTGCTTGTGCCGATTCTAAAACCAAAAACTCAAAATGTTTTTTATCCTCATGAACAGGTACTCCCCATTCTTCATCGTGATATTTTATGTAAAGGTCATCACCCAAACACCAAGGACACCTATTCATATTCCACCTCTTATAAAAGTAATGCTGCCGCTCCTAAAACACCCACGTTTTCTCCAAGCTCTGCTTTTACTATTTCACACACCGCAGCGTTTGGCTTTAAAGCTTTTTCCTTTATTGTTTCCATCATTTTATCATAAAGCATCTCCCATTGAGTAGATACGCCACCACCTATGGCAACTCTTTTTGGATTATAAAAAGCCATGATATTTGATATTCCCACTCCAAGATAAAAAGCTTCCTTGTCTACCAATACTTTTGCAAACTCGTCTCCTAATTTTGCCGCTTCAAATACATGTTCTGATTTTACCACTCCATCTTTGGCTAAATCCTTTATCATTGTATTCTCTCCGTCTTGAATTCCTTGTTGTGCAAATCTTGCAATAGCTGTGCCAGAAGCAAAGGCTTCAAAGCAGCCATAATTTCCACAGTTGCATCGAGGTCCATTGAAATTTATAGTATGATGCCCAATTTCAGCTGCATTTGAATTTTCTCCGCTATAAAGTTTTCCTTCTATTATCACGCCACCACCAATTCCAGTGCTTACAGTGATGTACACAAAATTGTCTATACCTCTTCCCGCGCCAAACAAATGTTCTCCAATAGCTGCAGCATTTGCATCATTTTCTAATTTTACTTCAAGTTCAAGTTTACGAGATAAAATATCCACAATGGGAACATTGTTCCAACCCGGAAGATTAGGTGGACTTACAACTACCCCCCTTTTAGCATCAAGGGGCCCTGGAGACCCAATACCAACCCCTTTTAAATCAGATAATTTCAACCCTGTTTCCTTTAAAACATCATAGATACTTCGTTCTATTCGATAAATCACTTCTTCTGGCCCTTTTTCAGCCATAGTAGGTATTTTTATGCTTTTTATAATAGTGCCCTTCTCATCTACAAGGCCTGTACTTATCTTTGTCCCTCCTAAGTCAACACCGCATAGGATTCTCCCCATTTTTATCCCTCCATTCTTCACTGTTTTTAAATATAGTATCCTCCATTTTGCTATTAAAGTCAATATAATAAAGAAATGCCCAAAAGGGCATTTCAGACTGATGACAAACTTTCGCAAAGTAGATATTTTACATAAGTTGCGACTTGTGACAAAGCGCTAACAAAACTTAGCAAGACTGAGGATGGAGGCGGGGCCGAAGCCAAGGAGGGCGGAGGCGGGCACCTAAGACAGGACGTCGAATGTGCCCGGTACCCCGCCGTAATCCGAAAGTCGCGCTTTAGCTTTGTCGCTTTGGAACTTCGGAGCAACGATGCAAAATATCTACTTTAAATAATTTTTGGTTCTTTGTTAACAAAGCTGAAATGCCCAAAAGGGCATTTTCTTATATACAGCTAAGCAATTCTTTTTCAAAATCCTCTAAGTCATAAATATGCTTTGCCACCTTGCCTTCTTTTACAACAGCAATGCAAGGTACTTTTTCACAATACAGCCTCTTAGCAAGTCTGTCAGACTTATAAATATCTATCCTACACATTTTCAGTTTATCAGCATATTTTTTATGGAATTCCTCAACCTTCATAAGATATTCTCTGTCTTTTGCCTCAACAGCATTGTAAACATATGCTAATACTGTCTCTTTAGCTTTCAAAATTTCATTCGTAAAGTAATCCGTTTCCTCAATATATTTTTCTGCCATAACACCCGCTATTGCACCATCTCCTACCGCTGTAGCAACTTGCCTTAAAAACTTATCTCTTACATCTCCAACAGCATATACTCCGTCAATATTAGTTTCCATATTCTCGTTAGTTATAATATAACCTTTAGGTGTCATGTTTATTAGACCTTTGAATATCTCTGTATTAGGAACATAACCTATAAACAGAAAACAACCATCTACATCTACAGGAATTAATTCTCCTGTCTTCAAATTCTTAAGAACAACTCTTTCTAATCTTTCATTCCCTTCAAAAGCTTCAACCATTGTATTCCAATGGAATATCATTTTTTCATTTTTTAGTGCTTTTTCTTGAGCCACCTTGTTTGCATCCATTATGCCTTCATCGTGGATAACGGAGACGTGTACTTCTCTCGCAAACTTGGTCAAGAATATTCCCTCTTCAATAGCTGCATCTCCACTTCCAATTATCATAACCTTTTTATCTGTATAGTAAGCCGCATCACACGTGGCACAAAAAGATATTCCTTTATCGTATAAAAAGTTCTCTTCCCCTTTAGCACCTGTAAGCCTTGGCTTGCCTCCTGTCGCAATAATAACAGCCTTAGCATAATAATCAACCCGGAAAGTAGAAACTACTTTATAGTCTTCTTCTATTCTCAAGCCTTTTACATCAGTAAGCTTTATTTGAACACCAAACCTTTTAGTCTGTTGCTCAAATAATTTCATCAACTCAAGTCCAGCAATTGGTTCAGGAAATCCCGGATAATTCTCAATTTCACTGGTATATGTGGCAAGGCCACCAACGAGAGACTTTTCAATTAAAAGAGTTTTAAGTCTCGCACGTCCACAATATATAGCTGCTGTCATTCCAGCAGGTCCACCGCCAATAACTACTACATCATAATATTCTTTTTTCTTTTCCATATAAACCCCCTCCTAAAATTTAGGTGGCTATAAGCCACCTAATTATTTACATAAAATATTTGACTAACAGTTTACTGCCAATCCACGCTCCAATTAGTATAAATACTGTATATACCCAACCATGGAGAGACATGGATGATACGCCACTGAAAAATGCTCCAATATTACATCCAAAAGCTATTCTTGCACCATATCCCATTAAAAGACCTCCAAGTATAGCCGCAACAACTTGTTTATGAGATTTTATCTTTTTAATTTTAAACTGCGAAGCTAAAAGAGTAGCCAAAAAAGCTCCTAAAATAATCCCTATATCCTGAACTGAACCTGTATTTGTGAAAACACTTTGAGTGAGTGCTTTTGCATGAGATGGGTTTTGGAAATAAGTCCAAGTCTCTGGATGTCCTCCTAAAGCTCTAAATATCCACGCACCCCAGTAGGAAAAAGTCGTCGTAATACCCCATGGATGCCCAGAAAATGCGAATAAAGCTATATTTAAAAGTCCTAAAAGGACTGCTCCTGTCCAATAACTCCATGCATCTTTTATTATTTTCTTAAAAAAGGGATGCTCCTGGAAATTCATTTACTTTCACCTCCCTTTACTTAGTTTTTTCAATATAAACTTCCCACTGGCCATCATCAACTTCTTCAATTTCTACATTGTATCCCATGTTTCTTGCCCATTCTGGCACATTTTTCATAGCACAACTATGGTCTATCTCTACAATCAATACATCTCCAACTTTTAATTTCTCCATTTCCTTTTGAGTTTTCAAAAGTGGTACTGGGCAAGCCTCTCCTAAACAATCAAGTCTGTATTCTGCCATACAAATCTCCTCCTTAAAAATTAATTTTTTGCATTAAATCTTTTATACTCATACCATTCTGCAAGTATGAAAAGTAGACCTAACAATATTAGTTGTCCAAAGAATGCAACTCCCCAGCCAAATACATCTGGTAAAAACACTTTAGGTGATTTAGCTATAGAGACTTTGGTCCACCATCCAAAGTCCCTTGCACCCCATAAAGAACCTATGATAAAGAATATTATTGACAACCACTGCATCATAAACCCTTCTCCAACTCTCATCAAAGTTCCTGAAGCACAACCTCCAGCTATGACCATTCCTATCCCAAACATTGTAGCTCCTATCACTGTGTGTATTCCAACAGGTGCAATATTACCAGGAATGGCTTCTCCTCTTAAATAAGCATTGTATTGAATTGCGGCAAATCCTATTGTGGCAATCATAAATGCTACAATCACAGCTCTGGTAAGTGAAGTACTACCCGTTAAAACCGGGTCTCTCAAAGATGCAGTAAAGCAAAATCTAGCTTTTTGAAGAACGAAGCCAAAGGCAATCCCAAAAGCCCAATAAACTGCTAACTTAGTCGATTGCTTTGATAAAATTATGCCTATAATGACAATTACAACTAAAAGTGCAACTCCATAAGGGAACTGATTTGCCTTTTTCTTTTTACTTTTTTTCACCGCCTCCATTTATATCCCTCCAACTTTGTTATTATTTTAACGTTCCAATTGTATTATACTATAACTTTTTGTCCTTTTATCATTTAAAAATCTTATACAATATAAGTTTTCTTTATATCAAATTTGTAGTATAATTAAATTAAACGTTGTATTAAGTCATGTCTTTAACAATATTCGACAAGTTTTTATCAAAAAAGGGGGAGACATATGAATATCAATAATTTGAGAGCCTTCTATAAAACAGTTTATTATAAAAGCATTTCATCTTCTGCAAAAGAATTGTATCTATCTCAGCCTGCCATAAGTCAGCAAATAAAAGCCCTTGAAAAAGATTTAAAAACTACTCTTTTAAAGAGAAGCAATAGAGGTGTAATTCCAACACCGGCAGGAGAATTAGTTTATCATTATGCAGAACGGATTTTAAATTTATATGACAATATGATACAAGACCTACAATGTTGTGAAAATGACCGTATAAACAGACTAACAATATCTTGCTGTCCTACCATCGGCCAATACGCTTTGCCTTGCGCTCTTCATGAATTTAAAAAGAAAAATAAAAACATTACACTCCACGTAGAGCACAATTTTAGCAATGAAGTAATCCATCACATAAAAGAAGGAGGCACTGATATAGGATTTATTGAAGGCTGTTATTCTGATGAAAATATAAATTGCATTCCTCTAGGAGAATTTAAAATGCATTTTGTCGCTAGTGGCAATTGGGAATTGAAAAATTTGCCAAAAAATAAATTATTCTATTATAATTTCTTTATCATTCATAAAAACTGTGCCTCGCGAAAAATAATCGAAGAGACACTTCTTGAATATGGTATTGACATAAACAAATTAAAAATTGAAATGGAATCACCTTCTATCGAATCAATAAAATCTTCAATTGCTGCAGGGCACGGTCTATCTATTCTGCCTTATATTTCCATAAAAAAAGAGTTGTATACAAAAACCCTCACTATTGTAGAAGTAGATAACATCGAGTTTAATTACACCTATTCACTTATCTATGACAAAAAAATTCATAAAAAAATTAAGTCTGATTTTATTGATTTTATCAAAAACTCAGGTAAAACTTTCTTCTGTTAAGGGTGATAAAATATGATGCATGAACTTATGACTTTTGGAGAAATATGCCCATTACCTCTTTTAAAGGCTATTGAAAAATACAAAAAGATGGAAAAAGGTGATATGTTAAAAATCGTGGTGGACCATAGCTGTTCTTTAAAAAACATACAGGAATATTTTTTAAAGCTTAATTGTTCAGTGGAAATAGATGAAGTTCTAAATGGAGTATGGGAAATATATATAAAAAAATAAACTCCTTTTCAGGAGTTTATAAAGGGGGCTTTTGTAAAATTTTACCGGCAGCGACCTACTCTCCCGCGAAAGCAGTACCATCGGCGCTGGAGGGCTTAACTTCCGTGTTCGGAATGGGAACGGGTGTTTCCCCTCCGCTATCGCCACCGGAAATCCTAGACCCTCAAAACTGCACAAAGCCTTATGGTCAAGTCCTCGACTGATTAGTACCGGTCAGCTAAGAGTGTTACCACTCTTACACCCCCGGCCTATCTACCTCGTCGTCTTCGAGGTGTCTTACCCCCTTACGGGTGGGAAACCTTGTCTTGAGGCGGGCTTCGCGCTTAGATGCTTTCAGCGCTTATCCCTTCCGAACTTGGCTACCCAGCTGTGCCCCTGGCGGAACAACTGGTACACCATCGGTTCGTCCACCCCGGTCCTCTCGTACTAGGGGCAGTCCCTCTCAAGTTTCCTACGCCCGCGACGGATAGGGACCGAACTGTCTCACGACGTTCTGAACCCAGCTCACGTACCGCTTTAATGGGCGAACAGCCCAACCCTTGGGACCTACTTCAGCCCCAGGATGCGATGAGCCGACATCGAGGTGCCAAACCTCCCCGTCGATGTGGACTCTTGGGGGAGATCAGCCTGTTATCCCCGGGGTAGCTTTTATCCGTTGAGCGACGGCGTCCCCACTCACTGCCGCCGGATCACTAAGCCCGACTTTCGTCCCTGCTCGAGGTGTCCCTCTCACAGTCAGGCTACCTTCTGCCTTTGCACTCTCCCGCGCGATTCCCGTCCGCGCTGAGGTAACCTTTGGGCGCCTCCGTTACCCTTTAGGAGGCGACCGCCCCAGTCAAACTGCCCACCTGCCATTGTCCCTACGCCGGCTCCTCGGCTATAGGTTAGAATCCCAGTAGTCCCAGGGTGGTATCCCACCGCCGACTCCAGTAAGGCTCGCGCCCTACCTTCTACGTCTCCCACCTATCCTGTACAGAAACTACCAGCATCCAGTGACAGGCTGCAGTAAAGCTCCACGGGGTCTTTCTGTCCAATCGCGGGTAACTCGCATCTTCACGAGTACTACAATTTCACCGGGCCCCTCATCAAGACAGCGCCCAAGTCGTTACGCCTTTCGTGCGGGTCGGAACTTACCCGACAAGGAATTTCGCTACCTTAGGACCGTTATAGTTACGGCCGCCGTTCACTGGGGCTTCGGTTCAGAGCTTTAACCCCTCCCCTTAACCTTCCAGCACCGGGCAGGCGTCAGCCCCTATACTTCGTCTTCCGACTTAGCAGAGACCTGTGTTTTTGGTAAACAGTCGCTTGGGCCTCTCCTCTGCGACCCATCAGGGCTTTCAGCGCTCGGCCTATACCCCAATGGGTACCCCTTCTCCCTAAGTTACGGGGCCATTTTGCCGAGTTCCTTAATGAGGGTTCCCCCGCTCGCCTGTGGATACTCTCCTCGCCTACCTGTGTCGGTTTCCGGTACGGGCACCAAGCAGTTTACCGCTTAGAGGCTTTTCTCGGCAGTCTGGGCTCGGCTGCTTCGGTACTCTCTTTCCCTCCCCTTCGCCTCTCAGGCCCTACGCAGGACGGATTTGCCTATCCTGCACCCTACTGGCTTGGACGCGCTCTACCAACCGCGCGCTCAGCCTACCCTCCTGCGTCACCCCTTCGCTTCCTGCTCGGTGGCAGGGGATTCTCTACCCCTTCTCCATCGCCTACGCTCTCGCCTCGGCTTAGGTCCCGGCTTACCCTGGGCGGATTACCCTCCCCCAGGAACCCTTAGGCTTCCGGCGGTAAGGTTTCTCACCTTACTCTCGTTACTCATGCCGGCATTCTCTCTACTGTACAGTCCAGCCTCGCTTACACTCGGCCTTCTCCCCGTACAGTACGCTCCCCTACCCCACCGCCTTACGCGGTAGCCCCAGCTTCGGTGGCATGTTTTAGCCCCGTTCATTTTCGGCGCAGGACCTCTCGACCAGTGAGCTGTTACGCACTCTTTAAATGTATGGCTGCTTCTAAGCCAACATCCTGGTTGTCTCCGAAGTCCCACTTCCTTCCCCACTTAACATGCCCTTCGGGACCTTAGCTGGAGGTCTGGGCTGTTCCCCTCTCGACCACGAATCTTATCACCCGTGGTCTGACTCCCAGGTTCCCGCCTATGGCATTCGGAGTTTGATAGGGTTCGGTAACCTCCTTGGCCCCTAGCCCATTCAGTGCTCTACCTCCATAGGCCTCTTCCCTGAGGCTAGCCCTAAAGCTATTTCGGGGAGAACCAGCTATCTCCGTGCTCGCTTGGCATTTCACCCCTACCCACAGCTCATCCCATGGCTTTTCAACGCCAACGTGGTTCGGGCCTCCACCAGATCTTACTCCGGCTTCACCCTGGCCATGGGTAGCTCGCACGGTTTCGGGTCTACGGCAGCAAACTTACGC